>NZ_JAAAYH010000341.1:0-9806 GCF_018035285.1 Streptomyces sp. MK37H
CGACGGCACCGTCAGCGCCCCCGCCGTCCTGAACGCGGCGGGCACCTGGGCCGGTGCGGTGGCCGGGCTCGCGGGCGTCGAGCTGCCGGTGCTGCCGCGCCGGGGCTTCGTCCTCGTCACCGAACCACTGCCGCCCGCGACCGTACGGCACAAGGTCTACGCGGCCGACTACGTGGACGCCGTGGCCAGTTCGGACGCGGAGCTCCAGGCGTCGCCGGTCGTGGAGGGCACGGGTGGCGGCACGGTGCTGATCGGCTCCACCCGGGAGCGGGTCGGCTTCGACCGGCGGCCCTCCCCCGCCGCCCTACGGGCGCTGGCCCGGGGCGCGATCGGGCTGTTCCCGATGCTGGCGTCGGTACGGGCGATGCGCGTCTACGCGGGCTTCCGGCCGTACTGCCCCGACCATCTGCCGGTCATCGGCCCCGACCCGCGCGCCCCCGGGCTGTGGCACGCCTGCGGCCACGAGGGCGCGGGGATCGGCCTCGCGGCGGGGACGGGGAAGCTGATCGCGCAGGCGCTGACGGGGGAGGCGACGGATCTGGACCTGACGCCGTTCGCCCCGGAACGCTTCGAGGAGGGTGGTGCGGATGAGCCACGCGGGGAGTGAGGAGCGCACGGGGTCGTCGTCCTACCGGCTGACCTTCGACGGCACGACGGTCACGGCGCGCCCCGGGCAGAGCGTGGGCGCGGCGCTGGTGGCCGCAGGGATCGTGGCCTGGCGGACCACGCGGCGGGAGGGCAGACCGCGCGGGCTGTTCTGCGGGATCGGGGTGTGCTTCGACTGCCTGATCACCGTGGACGGGCACCCCGGCCAGCGGGCGTGTCTGGTCCCGGCGCGGGATGGGATGAGGCTGTCGGCGGAGGGCGGTGAGGGCATCGATGGCCGTGGCGGTGTCGAGGACGGTGGTGGTGGCGGTATGGCCAGCGGTGCCGGTGACGCCAATGACGGCGGTATGGCCAGCCGTGCCGAGAACGGCCGTGACGGCGGTACGGCCGGCGGCCTAGAGGGCGATCGGGGTGAGGATGGCAGCGATGGCGAATGATCGGCCGACGTACGACGTAGCCGTCGTGGGCGCGGGCCCCGCCGGGCTCGCCGCCGCCGTCGGGGCCGCCGAGGCGGGCCTCGACGTGGTGCTCATCGACGCCGGGCGCCTGCCCGGCGGCCAGTACTGGCGCCACGACGAGCACTCCACGCCCCCTCGCCACCACCACGGGCGGCTCTTCGCCCGCCTCCGCGCCCGGTTGCACCACCAGCGCCACCTCGGCCGCCTCCACTACCTCCCCGGCCACCAGGTCTGGCTGATCGACCGCCCCCGCCCGGACAGCGGGCCGTTCACCCTGCGCCTGAACGGCCCGTACGACACGGCCCCCGTCGAGCGGGACCGGGTGCGGGCCGGCTCGCTGGTGCTCTGCTGCGGTGCCTACGACCGCCAACTGCCGCTCCCCGGCTGGGAGCTGCCCGGGGTGATGGCCGCCGGAGGCGTCCAGGCGCTGCTGAAGGGGCATCGCGCGGTGGCGGGCAGACGCGCGGTGGTCGCGGGCACGGGCCCGTTCCTGCTGCCGGTGGCGACGGGCCTGGCGCAGGCGGGGGTGCGGGTCCTCGCCGTGTGCGAGGCCAACCCGGCGCACGGCTGGCTGCGCCACCTGGACGGGGCGGTGCGGGGGCCCGCCAAGTCCGCCGAGGCGGTGCGGTACGCGGCGCTGATGGCCCGCCACCGCATCCCGTACCGGACCCGGGCCGCGGTGACCGAGATCCTGGGCGAGGACCGGGTGCGCGGGGTGCGGCTCGACGGCGGCGAGGTGCTCGAGGCCGATCTGGTGGCGCTGGGCTGGGGGTTCACCCCGGCCCTCGAACTGCCCCTGATGGTCGGCGCCGCCACCCGGCGCGACCTCGACGGCTCCCTCGTCGCCGTGGTCGACGCCCGTCAGCGCACCACCGTCCCGGACGTCCTGGCCGCGGGGGAGACCACGGGCGTGGGCGGCGCCGCGATGGCCGTCGCCGAGGGACGGCTGGCCGCCCTGTCGCTGGCGGCGGCCCACGGGCTGCCGGTCGATCCACGCGCCGTACGACGGCTGCGCACCGCGATCCGCCACGGCCGGGCCTTCGCCGCCGCGCTGCACCGCACGTACCCCGTTCCCGACGGGTGGATCGACCGGCTGACCGAGCGCACGGTGGTCTGCCGCTGCGAGGAGGTCACCTACGGGGAGCTGTGCCGCGCCCGTACCGAACTCGGCGCCGAGGACCCCCGCACCATGAAGCTCCTGGCCCGCCCGGGGATGGGCTGGTGCCAGGGGCGGACCTGCGGTTTCGCGGTCGCCGCCGTCACCGCGTCGCTGACCGGCCGCCCGGCCGCGGCGGAGGATCTGCGGCCGCTGTCGTCACGGCCGTTCGCGGCGCCGGTGTCGCTGGGGGAGCTGGCGGAGCTGGACGAGCCGGCGGAACTGGACGAGCCGGCGGACGACCCGGGCGAGGAGTCCTGACCTGCCACGCCGATCCTGCCCGTGTGGCGCGCAGATGCCAGCCTCCGTGCCCGAATCGTTGGACGGATACCACCTGATCACCGTGTACTGGCTGGCAGATGCGGCGCTACCATCGGCGGATGCATACGTACCGGATCGGTGAGGCCGCGGCCCTGATGGGGGTCAGCGTCGACACCCTGCGGCGCTGGGTCGACAGCGGACGGCTGACCGCCGAGCGGGACGAGCAGGGGCGCCGGATCATCCCGGGCCCGGCGCTCGCCGCGTTCGCCCGCGAGGTCGCCAGCGGCACGGACCGCGACCACCCCGGCTCGTCGGCCCGCAATCGCTTCTCGGGGATCGTCACCGAGGTGATCCTCGGCGATGTGTCCGCGCAGGTGGAGATCCAGGCGGGCCCGTTCCGCGTGGTGTCCATGATCAGCCGGGAGTCGGCGGAGGAGCTGAAGCTGGAGCCGGGCGTTCCGGCCGTCGCCGTGATCAAGTCGACCAACGTGGTCGTGGAAACGCCGTGAACACGCGCGCCGCGGGCGGCACAGACACAGGCAGCAGGCGCAGCAGTCGCAGAGGCAGCAGTCGCAGAGAGGGAGAGACAGACCCCATGACGACCCGTTCCGTATCCGGTTCCGGATCCCGATCCCGTTGGACGCTCCGTGTGGTGGGCGGTTTCGCGCTCGCCGCCCTGACGCTCACCGCCTGCTCTTCCGGTGACTCCGACGACTCCGGTGACTCCTCCGAGAAGTCCGCCTCCGGTTCCTCCTCCGAGAAGCTGTCCGGCACGGTGACCGTGTTCGCGGCGGCCTCGCTGAAGGAGAGCTTCACCGCGCTGGGCAAGACCTTCGAGAAGGAGCACCCCGGCACCAAGGTCTCCTTCAACTTCGGCGGCAGCGACGCCCTCGCGGCCAGCATCACCTCCGGCGCGCCCGCCGATGTCTTCGCCGCCGCGAGCCCGAAGACCATGAAGACCGTCACCGACGCCAAGGACGCGAAGGACACCCCGGCCACCTTCGTCCGCAACCAGCTCGAGATCGCGACCCTCCCGGGCAACCCGAAGAAGATCAAGACGCTCAAGGACCTCACCCGCTCCGGGCTGAAGGTCGCGCTGTGCGCCAAGGAGGTGCCGTGCGGCTCGGCGGCGCAGAAGGCGCTGACCGCGGCCAGGCTCAAGCTCACCCCGGTCTCGTACGAGCAGGACGTCAAGGGCGCGCTGACCAAGGTGCAATTGAAGGAGGTGGACGCCTCCGTCGTCTACAAGACCGATGTGAAGGCGGCGGGCGGCAAGGTCGCGGGCGTGGAGTTCCCCGAGTCGAAGCAGGCCATCAACGACTATCCGATCGCCCTGCTGAAGAACGCCCCCAACGCGGAGGCGGCCACGGCCTTCATCGACCTGGTGAAGTCGGCACAGGGCCAGAAGGTGCTCGGCCAGGCCGGTTTCCTCAAGCCGTGACGGAGCGGAACGCCGGGGCTGGGCCCGAGCCAGAGGAGGTAACCGGCCCCCGGGAGGTTTTGAGCGGCAGCGAAGGGCGACGCCGGGGCACCCCCCGCCTCCGCGCGGGCGTCGTCCCGCTGCCGCTCCTGCTCCCCGCCCTCGTCGGCATGGTCTTCCTGGTGCTCCCGCTGGTCGCGCTGCTGGGCCGCGCGCCCTGGCGGAGCCTGCCCGACCAGCTGACCAGCGCCGCGGTGTGGCAGGCGCTCCGCCTCTCGCTGATCACCGCGACCGCCGCCACCGCCGTGGCGCTGGTGCTGGGCGTGCCCCTGGCCTGGCTGCTGGCCCGTGCCCGCTTCCCCGGCCGCCGGCTGCTGCGCGCCCTGGTGACCCTGCCGCTGGTGCTGCCGCCGGTGGTCGGTGGTGTGGCGCTGCTGCTCGCGCTGGGCCGTAACGGGATCGTGGGCCGCTGGCTGGACTCGGCGTTCGGCGTGACCCTGCCGTTCACCACGGCGGGGGTGGTGGTCGCGGAGGCGTTCGTCGCGATGCCGTTCCTCGTGATCAGCGTCGAGGGCACGCTACGGGCCGCCGATCCGCGCTACGAGGAGGCCGCCACGACCCTCGGCGCCTCGCGCTTCACCGCGTTCCGGCGCGTCACCCTGCCGATGGTCGCGCCCGGTGTGGCGGCCGGGGCGGTGCTGGCCTGGGCGCGGGCGCTGGGCGAGTTCGGCGCCACGATCACCTTCGCGGGCAACTTCCCCGGCCGTACGCAGACGATGCCGCTGTCGGTCTATCTCGCCCTCCAGAGCGACCCGGCCGCCGCCATCGCGCTCAGCCTCGTCCTCCTCGCCGTCTCCATCGCGGTCCTGGCCGGGCTGCGCGACCGCTGGATGGCCGCCTCATGACCCACACGGACACCTCCCCCACCGAGGACGCCGCACTGCGCACCGACGGCCTCGACGCCCGGCTCGTCGTGGACCGGGGCAGCTTCCGGCTCGACCTGCGGCTGTCCGCCGCGCCCGGCGAGGTGGTCGCGCTGCTCGGGCCCAACGGTGCGGGCAAGACGACCGCGCTACGTGCCCTGGCCGGGCTCACCCCGCTCACCGAGGGGGCGCTGCGGCTGGACGGCCGGACCCTGGAGCGGCCGGAGGACCGGCTGAGGGTTCCGCCCGAGGACCGCCCGGTCGGCGTCGTCTTCCAGGACTATCTGCTCTTCCCGCATCTCACCGCGCTGGACAACGTGGCGTTCGGCCCGCGCTGCCACGGGGTGCCCAAGGCGGAGGCCCGCGCCCAGGCGGCCGACTGGCTGGACCACATGGGCCTGGCCGACCGCGCGGGCGCCAAACCCCGCGCCCTGTCCGGCGGGCAGGCCCAGCGGGTCGCCCTCGCCCGCGCCCTGGCCATCCGCCCCCGGCTGCTCCTGCTGGACGAGCCACTGGCCGCGCTCGACGCCCGCACCCGCCTCGAGGTGCGCGCCGGACTCCGCCGCCACCTGGCCGACTTCGAGGCGGTGGCCGTTCTGGTCACCCATGACCCACTGGACGCGATGGTGCTCGCCGACCGGCTCGTGGTCGTGGAGGACGGCCGTATCGTCCAGGAGGGCGCCCCGGCGGACATCTCCCGCCGCCCCCGCACCGACTACATCGCCAGCCTCGTCGGCCTCAACCTCTACCAGGGCCGCGCCGACGGCCACACCGTGACGCTCGACGGCGGCACCACCATCACCACCACCGAGGACCTCACCGGCCCGGTCTTCGTCGCCTTCCCACCCGCTGCGGTCACCCTCCACCGCGACCGTCCCGACTCCAGCGCGCGCAACCTGTGGCGACTGGAGGTGGCCGGCATGGAGTCCCACGGCGACCAGATCCGCGTCGACCTCACCGGCGAACTCCCCCTCCTGGCCGACCTCACGACGGCGGCGGTAGCCGAACTGTCCCTCCACCCGGGCCGCCCCGTCTGGGCCACGCTGAAGGCGACCCAGACCCACGCGTATCCGGCGTGAGCCGGTCTGGGTTCCGGAGCGCCCGGCCGTATGCGCAGGCCATTCCCGACCTACGCGCCACCGAGGGCCTCCCCGCAGAGCGGTCGGCACACCCACAGCTCGACCTCCCGCGTCCTGCTGCCACAGCTCCACTCGACCGTCCCGAGCAACTGATCCGCGAGCAGCCGCCGCCCGCACAGGGCGCAGTGCCAGCCCTCCAGCTGGGGCCCGGTCAGCGTGTCCGGGTCCGGCATCCCGATGCCCCGCGCCGCCGCGAGCGACTGCTGGGCGGTTGAACGGCCGTCTGTCACCGGTCGCCCTCCTCCTGGGTCCCGAGCTCGGCGACGGCCGCCCGGACCAGCGCCTCGCGGAGCCGGTTGGCGTCCGTGAGGTACCGACCCGGCCCGAGCGGGACGCGCCAATGCAGATACGGCCCGCTGGTGCGGTCGATGGGGGGAACGCCGATGTACGTGGTCTCAACGCGCCCCGTACCGAGCGTCTGCACCTGCCGGATGCGTCGCCAGTGCTGGGCGCTCCCAGGGTGGATCAGCCAGTACAAGAGGTTGTAGTCGGCGATGACGGCACCGGTCGCCCCACCGAGTAAGGCCAGGGCCCGCTCACCGAGCGCCTCGGGCGCCCGCACGGCGTCCCAGTGCGGTCCGACCTGGACCATTTCTACGTCAGTGCTGCTCGGTGGCGTCCAGGGCAGGACTCGGGTTGTCATGTCGGTCTCCGGGCTCATCGGGCAGCGGCAACCGAGACGGGGCGGCCGACGGTCAGGAAAGACAGGAAGCCCTGCCGCAGTTCCTCGGCCTCGGCGCGGGACAGCACAAGCTCCACGTCGCCCTCGTACTGGTCGAGGTGGAAAAGGGACAGCGGCACGCGGACTTCTCCGGTGCCGCTGTCGCTGGTCATGGATGCCCCTCGGCGGGGCGAGGCGTGCCAATGCTCCATGTCGGCCATAGCGGCCCCCTTGGTTGACGCTCTGTTATGGAGTCGTCACCGTAGGGCGCTGGAGAATGGAGAAGGGGGACAATCTGTCCCCGCTGTGTAGCTCGTCCCCCTACCCTGCCGCAGTCACTCCGACCGCCTCGGCGAGTTGAGCAGCCTCTCGGCGGAGCGCTCGCGGTGCCTTGCGCCAGAGATCATCGGCAACCGTGCGAGCGGAGGGCGTATACGCGACCGTCTCGGCACCGATCTGATGGGCGATCTGCATGACGTGCAGCGCTGCCGTGCGGTCGCCGCGCTGAAGGTGCCCGCGGGCCACCTCGACCCACAGGCGCGCTCGCCGTTCCTTCGAAGGCATGACGTCCGGGTCGACCTCGTCCGCGAGCGTGAGCGCCTTCCCGGCCGTGCGCAGATCGGTAGCCACTGAGACAGCGTGGAAGTCGACGTTCGCCCGTCCGAAGACAGTGGAGGGGTGCACGTAGGAGGCGGGCAGCGACTTGGCGACCTGGTCACCGGCGTCCCAGTATCGCCACGCGTTCCCCTCCTGGCCCTCGCGGGCGCACGTCACTGCGGCGTGCAACTGCAGCGCGCCGTAGATCCCCCGCCAGTCCGCGGGGGCCTCGTCGAGGTGGGGGCGCAGTAGCTCCGCGGCCTCCGTCGCCACCCGCAGGGCCTCATCCGGGTACGACGTCTCGCGGAGGATGTTGCCCATGTTCCAGGCGGCGGCCGCGATGGCGGCCGGGTCGTCCGCCTGGTGGGCGGCGGCGAGCGCCCGGTCCGCCACGACCCATGCGAGTTCGGCCGGCGCTACATAGGCGGTGGCCTGGCCGGTCAGTCGGTAGACGTCAGCCAGGGCGACGTGCGCGGCGCGACGGTCGTCGCCATCGAGGGTGCGCGTGGCCGTCTCAGCTTGGCGGATGAGGTCGGGCAGCAGCGCACCAACCTCAGTTCGGTTGTGGTCCGAGCTGTGCCAGAGGCGCCATGTCTGATCGATGCGCCCCTGCAGGGAGGCAACGTTGACGGGGGCGGCCGGTGGTGGGGTGAAGCTCCGTTCCATCACGGCGCCCCAGATTGCTGGGATGGCGGGGTGGTTCAGCCTTCCCAGCGGCACAGGCTGGGCGACCCCCGGAGGGCCGCCGGTGAGGAGGGAGAGGTCGGAGAGTTGGAGGGCGGCCGCCAGGCGGAGGAGGAGGGTATGTGACCTGAGTTCTCTTTCGCCTCGCTCGATCTTCTTCAGCCAGTCGGGACCGCGTCCGCAGAGCCCGGCCAGTACGGCGCGGCTCATCCCTCGCGACTCGCGTAGGAGTTCGATCGTCTCGCCCATGCTGAGGTCTTCGGGGATTTCCACAGGTGCCCCCTCGTGCGGCGTCGGTTTCGTCAGGGTACGGCGATCGCCTCACTCTGGGCAGGGCTCTTCGAATGGGACATACGAAAGCCCTACCTGGCGGCGATTCGTACGAGTTCGTGCAACGAGCCGATCTGCCAGTCGGCAGCGGCCGCCTCAGCGGTGCCGGACCACAGATGGCCCCATGGCCCGCGCCGCAGATGCGCGACGCGCAGTCCCGCCGCCTTTGCCGGGCGGATGTCGTTCGCGGGGTGGTCCCCCACGTACACCGTCTCGTTGGGCGGGGCGCCGACGAGGTCCAGGACGCGGGCGAAGAAGCGGGGGTCGGGCTTGGCGACGCCCCACTCGCCCGAGGTGGCGATCCCGTCAACCGGGAGGTCGAGCTCGCGTAGCAACTGGCCGACGTGCGCGGTCTGGTTGCCCGCGATGACGATGCGGAGCCCTTCCTTACGGAGGGCCGCGAGGGCTGGGCGCACATCCGGGTAGAGATCGGCTTCGTCCAGCCGCTCACCCGCCCCTGCGGCCTCCATCGCGGCTCGCTCGGTCGCGATGTCGATGTCCGGCCGAACGAGCCGCAGTGCTTCGGCGTTGTCGCGGCCCTGAGCGACGACCGCGCCGACGAGTGCGGAGAGGGTATGGCGGGGGACGTCCAGCCAGTCCGCCCATGCGGCCCATCCGCGGTCATCCCGGATCAAGGTCTCGCCGACATCGAAGACCACTGCGCGAAGCATGCGGGCAGCGTAAGACATGGTGAAACGACGAGATGGCCGGGCCCGCGCAGGCAGTGGGGACGCCTGGGGGCGGCCCGCCGGAAGTCCGGCCCATGCCTACCTCCGTACGTCTGCCCACTCAGCGTATGGTGCCCGTCACCAGCGGGGGCCGGTATCCAACGATCGGAAGGCAATACAGTGCCGCTGCTCGTGTTGTGGGACATCGATCACACGCTCGTAGATACCCGAGGGGTCGGACGCGAACTCTGGGCCGAAGCGTTCGAGCAGGTCACCGGCCAGCCCATGCGGGAGCAGGCGAAGATCGATGGCTCGACCGAGCCGGTCATCCTCCGCGAGACGTTGCGACTCCACGGATTGCCGGACAGCCGTGCCCTGTTCGAGCGGTTCGCTCAGGCGCTCGGAGCCGTTCACGTACGGCGCGCGGCCGAACTCCGTGAGCGCGGGCATGCCCTCCCCGGGGCCTCCTCGCTGCTCGCCACCCTGGCGGCGCGGGACGGGGCCACGCAGACCGTGATGACCGGCAACATCCGGGCCGCCGCCGAGGTGAAGCTGGCCGCGTTCGGCCTCGACCAGTACATCGATCTCTCGACCGGAGCCTTCGGCGAGGACGCGGACGAGCGTCCGGAGCTGGTGCGCACCGCTCTGCAGCGTGCGCGGATGCCCTCGGAGAACGCTGTCCTCGTCGGGGACACGCCATACGACGTGGAGGGTGGCTTGAGCTGCGGCGTCCGCGTCATCGGCGTGGCCACCGGGCGTACCAGTGCGGGGGATCTGCGGGCCGCCGGAGCTGCGGAAGTTGTCGAAGATCTCGCGGACACAGAGTCGATGCTGAAGCTCCTGACGAAGTGAACGAATCCCGAGGCGACCCAGACACACGCCTACCCGGCCTGAGCCGGGCCC
>NZ_JAAAYH010000342.1:0-9781 GCF_018035285.1 Streptomyces sp. MK37H
CGGCAGTTGGGGGCGGCGCAGGTCTGGGACGTCCGAGTAGTCCGGTGGGGTCGCGGCCGGATGCCGCTCCAGCAGATCGAGGGCCGTACGGACGGCGACCCCCAGTTGCGGATGGCGGCCCTCCGCCCAGTCCACGGGGGAGCGCGGCGCCTCGATGTCCGGCTCCACACCGTAGTTCTCCACGCCCCAGCGGTAGGCGTCGAACCACGCGGCGTTCATCGGCACCGTGATCGACGTGCCGTCGCCGAGGCGGTGACGCCCGGTCATCCCGACCACCCCGCCCCAGGTGCGCAGCCCCACCACCGGCCCGATGCCCTGGATCTTGAAGGCCGCGGTGATCATGTCGCCGTCGGAGGAGGTCGCCTCGTCGGCGACCGCGACGATCGGCCCGCGCGGGGCGTTGCTGGAGTACGACACGGGCTGGGCGTTGCGGGTCAGGTCCCAGCCCATGACCTTGCGGGTGAGCTTCTCCACCACCAGCTCGCTGATATTGCCCCCCGCGTTGCCCCGGACGTCCACGATCAGCGCGGGCAGCGACATCTCGCGGCGCAGATCGCGGTTGAACTGCGCCCAGCCGGAGCCGCCCATGTCGGGGATGTGGAGATAGCCGCACCGCCCGTCGCTCAACTCCCGCACCACGGACCGGCGCTGGGCGACCCAGTCCTGGTAGCGCAGCGGCCGGTCGTCGATCAGCGGGGAGACCGCGACCCGGCGCGGTGGCCCCTCGCCGTCCGGCGACTCGAAGGTCAGTTCCACCGTCGTGCCGCCCGCGGCCGTGAGCAGCGGATACGGACCGGCCACCGGGTCCACCGGGCGCCCGTCGACATGAGTGAGCACGGCACCGTCCCGGATGCCCAGACCGGCCAGCGGCGAGCGCGCCCGGGAGTCGGAGGACTCACCGGGCAGGATGCGGGCCACCGCCCACCGCCCGTCCTTGGCGCGGGTGAGGTTGGCGCCGAGCAGTCCGATGGGGCGCTGGTAGTGGGACGGCCCCTCGTTGCGCCGGGCGGCGCTGACATAGGCGTGCGAGGTGCCCAGCTCGCCCAGGGTCTCGCGGAGCAGATCGGCGAACTCGTCGGGCGAGGCGACCCGTTCGACCAGCGGACGGTACTGGTCGAGCACCCCGTCCCAGTCGACCCCGCACATCCCCGGGTCCCAGTAGTAGTGGCGGGTGATGCGCCCGGCCTCGTCGTACGCCTGCCGCCACTCGGCCGCCGGATCGGCGGTGTGCTGGATCCGCCGCATGTCGAGGTGGACCGTGGAGTCGCTGTCGCCGGACTCGGTGGCGGGCATCGCGCGCAGATCGCCGTCGTCGTAGGCCACCAGCCGGGTGCCGTCGCCGCTGACCACGAACCAGTCCAGCTCACCGGTGAGTTCGGTGCGCTTGGCCTTCGCCAGGTCGAAGTGTTCCAGAGTGGGGCGGCTCGAGGTCTCGTCCGGGCTGGCGAACGTCTCGCCGAGCGCGCCCGAGATCGGCCAGCGCAGCCACACCAGCCCGCCGCCGCTGACCGGCCTCAGCGAGGAGTACTTGGACGCGGAGACGGGGAAGGCCGTGACCCGGCTGGCCAGCCCCTCCACCTCCACCGTCACCGTGCCGTCGCCGTCGCTCTCGCCCCCGCTGACGTCCGGGTCCAGCCCGCCCGCCGCCGGGCGCCCCTCGGGGGACAGCGCGAAGGGCGAGGGGGTGGCGGACGACAGCGGTACGAGATAGGGGCGGCAGCCCAGCGGGAAGGAGAGGTCGCCGGTGTGCACGTCGTAGACCGGGTCGAAGCCGCGCCAGGAGAGGAAGGCGAGATAGCGGCCGTCGCTGGTGAAGACCGGCTCCTCGTCCTCGAACCGCCCATTGGTCACATCCACGGTGGTCCGGTCGGCCAGCCGCGCGATCTTGATCGAGCGCAGGGAGCGCCCTATCCCGGGGTGGGACCAGGCGAGCCAGGCCGAGTCGGGGGCGAAGGCCAGGTCGCCCACCGGGCCGTTGTCCGACCGGATCAGCTCGGTGACCTCGCCGTCCCCGTCGGGGGAGGTGTCCACCAGCAGCAGCCGCCCGTCGCCCGTGGCGACCGCGAGCAGGTCGCCGTCCGGCGAGGGCTCCAGCTCGTGCACCCGGCCCAGCCGACCGGCGGCCAGCCGGCGCGGCTCGGTGGGGCCGGTGGCCCGGGGCAGCTGCGCTATCTCGATGGCGTCCTCGCCCTCCGCGTCGGTGAGGTAGGCGACCCGGCCGGTCGAGCCCAGCATCACGGGCAGCCGCACCCGCACGCCCGGGGTGTCGGCGAGGGTGCGGGCGGGACCGTCGCGGTGGGTGAGCCAGTACAGGCTGCCGCGGACGCACACCGCGCTGGCCCGGCCGGTGGTGTCCACCGACAGCGAGTCGATGTGCGAGGCGGCGGGCACCTGGTAGGGCCGCCGCCCGGTGCGCGCCCCGCCGAGCCGTACGTCCAGCTTGCGCGGCTCGCCGTCCGGGCTCAGATCGTCCACCAGCCACAGCTCGCCCGCGCACTGGTAGACGACGCGGGAGCCGTCGGTCGAGGCGTGCCGGGCGTAGAAGTCGGCGTGGTCGGTGTGGCGGCGCAGATCGGTGCCGTCGGGCAGACAGGAGTAGAGGTTGCCGATGCCCTCGTGGTCGGAGAGGAAGGCGATCCGGCCGCCGACGAACATCGCCGCGTCCAGATGGCCGTTCAGCTTCTCCACGAGCCGGGTGCCGTGCAGCCACAGCCGGCCCATCGCACCGCCCCGGTAGCGCTTCCAGGTGGCGGGCTCGTGCGGCGGCTTGCCGGTGAGCAGCAGCGTGCGGCGCTCGCCGTCGAGGTCGGCCACCGCGATGTCGGCCACCGGCCCCCAGGGCAGCCGCCCGCCGGGGCTGCCGTCGGTGGGCAGGCTGTAGGCCCAGGAGAAGTGGGAGAACGGCTGCTCATGGGAGGAGACCGCGAGGATCTGGGAGACGCCGTCCTGATCCGGCGGGGTCCAGCCGCACACCGTGGCGTCCGTACTGCCCCAGTAGGTCAGCCGGCGGGCCGGGCCGCCGGCTGAGGGGACGAGATAGACCTCCGGGTCGAGGGTGCGCCAGGTGGTGAACGCGATCTGGGAGCCGTCGGGGGAGAAGCGGGGAGGTCCGACACGGGTACGGTCCACGGTCAGCCGCCACGCTCGCCCGGGTGGCCCACCCGGGGCGGTCAGTGGGGCGACCCACAGATCGTCCTCGGCCGCGAAGCACAGCAAGTCGCCGTGCAGATGCGGGAATCGCAGGTACGCCTGGTCGTCGTCGCATGCGTAAGGCTCCACCCCACCCATGTTTTCGAGCTACGCCATTCGGAGCAACTCGGTTGTGTGACCGAAACCACGAGCGAAACGGCGTAGTTTCGATAGAACCGGGCTTATGCTGGAGGAGTACGAAACCGTTTCGTTCGGAAGTTGGGAAGTTCGGAGGGAGGCGACACCCCATGCGGACCGCGGATCAGCCGACGGAGGACCGCGACACCGCCCGGGTGCGCCGCAGCAGACTCTCCCCCGAGCGGGAGCGGGAGCTGTACGAGGCGGTGGTCGAGCTGCTGGGCGAGGTCGGGTACGACGGTCTGACGATGGACGCCGTCGCGGCCCGCACCCGATCCAGCAAGGCCACGCTCTACCGCCAGTGGAAAGGCAAGCCGCAGCTGGTCGCGACCGCGCTGCGCCACACCAAGCCCGTTCTGCTCGAAGGCGTCGACACCGGATCGCTCCGCGGGGACCTGCGGGAGATCGCGCGGTGTTCGGAGACCGCCCATGAGCGGGACGCCGCGCTGATGAGGGGACTCGCCCACGCAAGCCACGACAACCCGGACCTTCATCAGGCCCTGCGAGAGCTGTTGATCTTCCCCGAGATCGACGCGCTCCACGCGCTGCTGAGGCGCGCCGTCGACCGCGGTGAAGTCGCCCCGGACCGGCCCGCCTTGAACTACGTCGTGCACATGATGTGCGGCGCGTTCATCACCCGACCGCTCGTCGAGGGCAAGCAGCCGGACCAGACGTATCTCCTGGAGTACATCGACGCCGTGATCCTCCCCGCACTCGGCGCCGCATAGCCCTTCCTCTCACCTCCCCACTCCCCCCTGATCTCCCCGCACAACCACATAAGGCCCCGGCCGGCGCGCCGCTCTCGTCGCCGGTTCGGTCACCCATCCCTGCCCTGCCAGCCAACCGACGGGAGCACCCCTTCTCGTGGCCACATTCCTCTATAAACTCGGCCGGTTCGCCTTCCGGCGACGCGGCTTCGTCGCGCTGATATGGGTGGCGCTGCTCGCGGTCGCGGGCGTCGGCGCCGCCACCGCCTCCCAGCCCGCCAACGACAGCTTCTCCATCCCGGGCACCGAAGCCCAGAAGGCATTCGACCTGCTGGAACAGCGGTTCCCCGGGGGTAACGCGGACGGCGCCACCGCCCGTGTGGTCTTCCGCGCCCCGAGCGGCGAGAAGATGACCGACCCGGCCAACAAGGCGGTGGTCACCAAGACCGTCGCCGAGCTCAAGGCCAGCTCGCCGCAGATCGCCTCGGTCGCCGACCCCTACCAGGCCCGGGCCGTCAGCAAGGACGGCACCACGGCGTACATCCTGACCAGCTACAAGGTCAACGCCATGGAGCTGGAGGACCCCGCCAAGGACGGTCTGAAGGAGGTGGGGGAGAAGGCCCAGAAGTCGGGGCTGACGGTGCAGATCGGCGGTGACGCGCTCCAGGAGATGCCGGAGACCGGCTCCACCGAGATCATCGGCATCGCGATCTCCGCGGTCGTTCTCGCCATCACCTTCGGCTCGCTGGTGGCCGCCGGACTGCCACTGCTGACCGCGCTCATCGGCGTCGGCATCGGCATCTCGTCGATCACCGCGCTCGCCACCACCCTGGGGCTGTCCACCACCACCTCCACACTGGCGATGATGATCGGCCTCGCGGTCGGCATCGACTACGCGCTGTTCATCGTCTCCCGCTACCGCGCGGAGCTGGCCGAGGGACGGGACCGGGAGGAAGCCGCCGGACGGGCCGTGGGCACCGCGGGCTCCGCGGTCGTCTTCGCCGGCCTTACGGTCGTCATCGCGCTGGTCGGCCTCGCCGTCGTCAACATCCCGATGCTCACCAAGATGGGCTTCGCCGCGGCCGGTACGGTCGTCATCGCCGTCCTCATCGCGATCAGCCTCATCCCGGCGGTGCTGGGCTTCGCGGGCAAGCGGGTGTTCGGGCGCAAGGCGCGCCGGCGTATGGAGGAGCGTGCCGCGGCGGCCGCCGCGAGCGGCGCGGACGCCCCCGAGGAGAAGCCCAACATGGGCACCCGCTGGGCCCGCTTCGTGCTGCGCCGCCCGGTGCTGGTGCTGCTGGTGACCGTGCTCGGACTGGGTGCGGCCGCGCTGCCCGCCGCCAGCCTGGAGCTCGGTCTGCCGGACGACGGCTCGCAGCCGGTCAGCAGCCAGAAGCGCCAGGCGTACGACATGATCTCCGAGGGCTTCGGCCCCGGCTACAACGGTCCGCTGATGGTGGTCGTCGACGCCAAGGGCAGCGATGACGCCAAGGGCGCGGCCCAGCAGGTCCGTAAGACCATCACCGGCCTGGACGGGGTGGCGGGGGTCAGCCCGGCCGCGTTCAACAAGGCCGGTGACACCGCGACGCTCACCGTCGTCCCCAAGTACAAGCCGAGCAGCATCGACACCGAGAACCTGGTCGGCGACATCCGGGACAAGGCGAGCGGTCTCAAGTCCGACACCGGTGCCGAGGTGCTGGTGACCGGCCAGACGGCGATGAACATCGACATCTCGCAGAAGCTCAACGACGCGCTGGTGCCCTATCTGGTGCTCGTCGTCGGACTGGCATTCCTGCTGCTGATGGTGGTCTTCCGGTCCGTCCTGGTCCCGCTCAAGGCGGCGCTCGGCTTCCTGCTCTCCGTCGTCGCGGCGCTCGGCGCGGTGGTCGCGGTCTTCCAGTGGGGCTGGCTGGCGGATCTGTTCGGGGTCGAGGAGACCGGCCCGATCATGAGCATGATGCCGATCTTCATGATCGGTGTGGTGTTCGGTCTGGCGATGGACTACGAGGTCTTCCTGGTGACCCGGATGCGGGAGGCGTACGTCCACGGCGAGCGCCCCGGCCAGGCCGTCGTCACCGGCTTCCGGCACGGCGCCCGGGTGGTCACCGCGGCCGCGGTCATCATGATCAGCGTCTTCGCGGGATTCATCGGCTCCTCCGAGTCGATGATCAAGATGATCGGCTTCGGCCTCGCCACCGCCGTTCTCTTCGACGCCTTCGTGGTCCGCATGGCCATCGTCCCGGCGGTGCTGGCGCTGCTCGGCAAGGCGGCCTGGTGGCTGCCGCGCTGGCTGGACCGGGCGCTGCCCAACGTGGACGTGGAGGGCGAGGGCCTGCGCAAGCAGCTCGAGCAGCCCTCCGCGGCCCAGCAGCGCGACAAGGACTCCGACGCCGAGCTGACCCGCGTCTGACCCGCGTCCGAACACCTGGCGTCACGCCTCGGCCCGACGGCGGCCTTCCGATCCAGGAAGGCCGCCGTTCGGCGTTTTCCGCGAGCCCGCGCGATCCCGCGACATCGGCGCTCTTGCGAACGACTTGCAGGTACGGGCTACCATCGGGCCGATAGCTGCAGCTCAGGAGCGGAGTCCCGCCATGCATGTGCCCGACGGATTCATCGACGCACCGGTGTCGGTGGCGACCGGTGTGGCCGCGGCCGGGGCCGTCGCGGTCAGTTTGCGCGGTGCCCGGCGGGAGCTCGACGAGCGGACCGCGCCGCTGGCCGGGCTGGTCGCGGCGTTCATCTTCGCCGTGCAGATGCTGAACTTCCCCGTGGCCACCGGGACCAGCGGCCATCTGCTGGGCGGGGCGCTGGCCGCGATACTCGTGGGGCCGTACACGGGGGTGTTGTGCGTCTCCGTGGTGCTGCTGATGCAGGGCGTGCTGTTCGCGGACGGCGGGCTCACCGCGCTCGGCGTCAACATCACGGACATGGCCCTGGTCACCACGGTCGTGGCGTACGCGCTCTTCCGCGCGATCGTGAAGCTGGCCCCGCATCGCCGCCGTACGGTCACCGTCGCGTCCTTCGTGGCCGCGCTGATCTCCGTACCGGCCGCGGCGGTGGCCTTCACGGCGATCTACGCGCTCGGCGGCACGGCCGATGTGGCGATCGGTAAGGTCTTCGCGGCGATGGTCGGTGTGCATGTGCTGATCGGCATCGGCGAGGCGGCGATCACCGCGCTGACGGTCGGCGCCGTCGTGGCCGTACGGCCGGATCTGGTGTACGGGGCGCGGGGGGTGACCGCGCGTCCGCTGGAGATCCGCAGCAGCCCGCTGGCCCCGGCCACCCCGGGGGCGGTGGCGCGGGCCGAGGGCCCGGCGGCCGAACCCGCCGCGGCGACCTCCGAGACCTCCGAGCCCACCGGGACCCCCGAGCCCGCCGCCGCGCCACGGCGGTCGGCCCGGCCCGTGTGGTGGGCCGGGCTCGCGGCCGCGCTGCTGTGCGCCGGGGTCGTCAGCTTCTACGCCTCCGCCAGCCCCGACGGGCTGGAGAAGGTCGCCCATGACAAGGGGATCGACCAGAAGGAGGAGGACCACGCCGCCAAGGACTCCCCGCTCGCCGACTACGGCGTCAAGGACATCACCGACGCCCGGCTCTCCGGCGGGCTCGCCGGGGTGATCGGGGTCGGGGCCACGCTCGCCGTCGGCTCCGGGGTCTTCATCGTCATACGGCGGCGCAGGGCGACGGCCGAGAGCGGGCGGGGCTGACCGTGGGTGCGGGACACGCGCACAAGCTCTACCGGGCGGGCCGGTCGCCCGTCCACGCCCTCCCCCCGCACTGCAAGATCGCCGCCGTCTTCTGCTTCGTGCCGGTGGTGGTCTCCACGCCCCGCGAGGCCGTCTGGGCCTTCGGGGCGTACGCGGTGCTGCTGGCCGGAGTGGCGGCGACGGCCCGGATACCGGCCGGGTACGTACTGCGGCGGCTGCTGATCGAGATCCCGTTCGTGGCCTTCGCCGTGCTGATGCCGTTCATCGCGGAGGGCCCGCGGGTGGAGGCGCTGGGGATGTCGCTCAGCGAGTCGGGGCTGTGGAGCGCCTGGAACATCCTCGCCAAGGGCACCCTCGGCGTCGCCGCCTCCGTCCTCCTGGCGTCCACGACCGAACTGCGCGCCCTGCTGCTGGGGTTGCAGCGGCTGCGGATGCCCTCGCTGCTGGTGCAGATCGCCTCGTTCATGATCCGCTACGGGGACGTCATCTCCGACGAGATGCGCCGGATGCGGATCGCCCGCCAGTCGCGCGGCTTCGAGGCGCGCGGGGTGCGGCACTGGGGGGTGCTCGCCTCCTCGGCCGGGGCGCTGTTCATCCGCTCCTACGAACGGGGCGAACGGGTCCACCTGGCGATGGTCAGCCGGGGCTATACGGGCACCATGCCGGTGATCGACGATGTGACGGCGTCCCGTACCCAGTGGATGTACGCCGCCGCCCTCCCGCTGACCGCGCTGGCGGTCTGCCTGACCGGATGGATGCTCCCATGACCGACTCCGCCACCACCCCGCCGTCCCTCCAGGTGGCCGGTCTGGCCTATGCGTACCCCGACGGCCATCAGGCCCTCTTCGGCGTCGATCTGACCGTGGCCCGCGGTGAGCGGGTGGCGCTCCTGGGGCCCAACGGCGCGGGCAAGACCACGCTCGTGCTGCACCTCAACGGCATCCTTACGGCGGGCGCCGGGACGGTCACGGTCGCGGGGCTGCCGGTGGCGAAGGCGCATCTGGCCGAGATCCGCCGCCGGGTGGGCATCGTCTTCCAGGACCCGGACGACCAGCTGTTCATGCCGACCGTGCGTGAGGACGTGGCCTTCGGCCCGGCCGCGGCCGGGCTGCGCGGCGCGGAGCTGGAGGAGCGGGTGCGCCGCGCGCTGGAGCGGGTCGGGATGGCGGAGTTCGCCGACCGGCCACCGCACCACCTCTCCTTCGGGCAGCGGCGGCGGGTGGCCGTGGCGACCGTACTGGCCATGGAGCCGGAGATCCTGGTCCTGGACGAGCCCTCGTCCAACCTGGACCCGGCCTCGCGCCGCGAACTCGCCGACATCCTGCGGTCCCTGGAGGTGACCGTGCTGATGGTCACCCACGATCTGCCGTACGCGCTGGAGCTGTGCCCGCGCTCGGTGGTGCTCAGCGGCGGGGTGATCGCGGCGGACGGCGGAACGCAGGAGCTGCTGTGCGACGAGGAGCTGATGCGCGAGCACCGGCTGGAGCTCCCCTTCGGCTTCGACCCGCGCTCGGTGACGGTGCCGGTGAGGTGAGGATGCCGGTGTTTCCGGTGGGCGAGGGTGCCGGTGAGGTGACGGGGCGGTCCGCTCACCCGCGCGCGGACGCGGCGTGCTGACGGCCGTCTCAGGTACGCCGGAAGCGGTAGGCGGCGTTCTCCTCCCAGTGGCGGGGACACTGGCAGGGCGGCCACGCCTGCCCCAACGCGTAGGGGTTGACGTCCTCCCCGACCAGCACGGCCACCAACGCGCGCCGCGCGGTCACCATCCCGTCGCGCGCCATCGTGTAGACACGCATCGTCATCCTTGGCCGCTCGCCCCCGCGCCGGGCCTTGTGGGCGTTCACCGGCCCTCCCCCTCGACCGGGGCCAGCAGCTGGAGCACGCTGCGCAGGCTGCGCTTCACCGCGCCCAGGTGGTAGGACAGTTCCTCCGGCGGGGCGGTGGCCAGGTCGAGGGCTTCCGCCCCCGCGAGGGTCTGTCCGGCCACGATCACGACGGCCTGTTCAAGGCCGTCGCGGGTGGGCTTCCCGGCCGCGATACATG
>NZ_JAAAYH010000343.1:0-9781 GCF_018035285.1 Streptomyces sp. MK37H
GCACCAGCGTCACCGCCTACGCAGCCCCCGCTCCGAAGGCCCCGCTGGAAAGGACCACCGTCGAGCGCCGCGCCCTGCGCGAGCACGACGTGCTGATCGAGATCGCCTACGCCGGTATCTGCCACTCCGACATCCACCAGGCCCGCGAGGAGTGGGGCACCGCCCTCTTCCCGATGGTGCCCGGCCATGAGATCGCCGGTGTGGTCGCCGAGGTCGGCCCCGCCGTCACCAAGTACGCCGTCGGCGACCGGGTCGGCGTGGGCTGCTTCGTCGACTCCTGCCGCGAGTGCGAGAACTGCCTCGCGGGCGAGGAGCAGTACTGCCTCAAGGGCGAGGTGCCCACGTACAACGGCAACGAGTACGACGGCGCCCCCACCTACGGCGGCTACAGCACCCACATCGTGGTGGACGAGAACTACGTGCTGCGCATCCCCGAGGGGATCTCGCTGGACGTGGCCGCCCCGCTGCTGTGCGCCGGGATCACCCTCTACTCCCCGCTGGCCCACTGGAACGCCGGTCCCGGCAAGAAGGTCGCCATCGTGGGCCTCGGCGGCCTCGGCCACATGGGCGTGAAGATCGCCCATGCGATGGGCGCCGAGGTGACGGTGCTGAGCCAGACGCTCCGCAAGAAGGACGACGGGCTGCGGCTGGGCGCCGACCACTTCTACGCCACCAGCGACGAGTCCACCTTCACCGAGCTGGCCGGCACCTTCGACCTGATCGTCAACACCACCTCGGCGAACCTCCCGCTGGACGGCTATCTGTCGCTGCTGAAGCTGGACGGCACGCTGGTGCACGTGGGCGCGCCGGAGAACCCCAGCGCGTTCCACCAGTTCTCGCTGATCATGGGCCGGAAGTCGATGGCCGGTTCGAAGATCGGCGGCATCCGGCAGACCCAGGAGATGCTCGACTTCTGCGCCGAGCACGGGCTCGGCGCGGAGATCGAGCTGATCGACGGCGAGCGGATCAACGAGGCGTACGACCGCGTCGTGAGCAGCGATGTGCGGTACCGCTTCGTGATCGACATCGCCTCGCTCAAGGCGTGATCGGCCGCCAAGGCCTGATCAGCCACTGAGACGAGGCCGTCCGGACCACCCCCGGGTCCGGGCGGCCTCTCCGTCTCAGATCTTTATTTCAAGCTGCCTTCAGATGGGCGACTTCGCGCGCCCGTTCGGCGACGCTGCGCACAACCGGCAGCGACGCATACGGCTTGAGGCCGGTGCGCAGGTTCCGCAGGTGCTCATCCCCCCGCGCAGAGCTGATCATCTGGTGCTCGTCGAGGAACTCGTTCCAGGTGGCACAGGCTGCCTCGACGTGCCGCATGGCCATCTGCCGTTGAGCGATCACCCCAAGGCAGTGCACTCGCCCCTGACGTTCTTGGAGGCTGCGGGCGGCGTTGGAGCGGCGCAGGGCCTTGATGCTGCCCGGCCCGTCCTTGAGTGACCACCTGACGTGTGCCTCGTGGAAGTGGAAGGCGGCTTCGTCGTACCCACCCACGGCATCCCGCCGGTTGTCCGCCTGAGCCAGGGCGGCCTCCGTCTCACGCAAGCGCGTCACAGCGGTGTTCCGATCGCCGGTCATCGCCGCCGCAGCGGCCTGCTGTCCACGCAGGAACGCCACCAGACGCGGCCCAGATGCGGGTGCGGCCTCCGCCGCCGCGTCCGCGAGTTCCAAGGCCTTCGGCCCGTAGCCGAGGTGGGACGCCTGCAAGGACATGCCTCGCAGGGTCCGGCAGTAGGTGACGTGGTCCTCGCCCCTCGCCGCGAGATCGAGCGCGCGCAGGTAGTACTTCTGCCCGAGCCCTTGCTTCATCTCGTACATCGCCATCCAGCCCGTGAGGTACACGAAGTCCGAGACGGCCGCGAGCATGGCCTTGCGCACCTTGTCCGAGGCGTCAGCGCGCAGATAGGCGCCGATGGTGTTGGTGATGAACGCCGCCGCCATCGGCCGAGCGTGACCAGCTCCGATCTCATCCAGGATCTCGGCGACCTTGTCCGTCATCCTGGTCACGGTCTCAACGTCGCTCATACCGATACGAAGAATGCGCCCCGCGCTGGTGCCCTTCACCCGCTGGTCCGGTTCTCCGGCCAGCTCGTCGTATGTGGGGACCACCAGCGTGGCCGCGTACATAGCCGCGGTCAGCACGCTGCGGCGGGACGGGTCCATATCCGCTCGGCTCAGCGCCATCACTCCCGAAACAACATCGCGCTCTTCGGCCGGACCGTCCCCCCAGCCGACTTCGGCGGACGTTACCGGCCGCCCGGCGAGTCGGGAGAGCGCTTCGAGGATCGCGGGCCGTGCCTGCGGCTTCGGCGTACTGCCGGCGAGCCACTGCGACACGCTCGACTTGTCGTAATGCAGCGTGACCCCGAGTTCTTTTCCGACGGCGTTTGTGCGCCGCGCCAGCTGCGCGTTTCCGATCCCCTCCGTCTGCATCAGGCCCGCGAGAGCCCTATTCGGCGTGCGCAGTCGTCGTGCCATTCCGACCCCCGAGCTGTGTTCAACCAGTTCAACCGTGCCTCCACTCTGCTCCCTTACCCCGATGCACGCACTGGAGTTGAGTGATTACCGGCCGTTCGGTGATCGAGATCGGGCGGCCGGTTGACGGTCGCACCGGTTTCTTCACCCCCAACCCCAAGAAGGGCCGGCGCGGTTTTCCCCCGCCCCCTGACCAAGGCGTGATCCATGACGATGACGGCAAGCAGAGCCCGCGCGACGGGATGCCAGGGCTACAGCGAGACCCACCCGCGCACAAAAGAGACGGCGTCCGTGGCGCGCGGCCTGGTCCGCACGGCGTGCGCCGCGTGGGGCCTCGGCGACGAGACGGCGGAAACCGCCGCGCTGGCGATGTCCGAACTCGTCACCAACGCCGTGAACCACGCCCGGGGGCACAGCCTGCGCGTGATCGTGGACCGCCCGGCGAATGACCGGCTGTACCTGGCGATCGTGGACATGGACCCGTCCCGGGTGCCGATGCTGCGCACCCCCGGCGGCGACGACACCGACGGGCGGGGCCTGATCCTGGTCGACGTTCTTGCCGACCGGTGGGGCTACGACCTGTTGGGCCCCGCGCGGCGGCCGAACCGTAAGCGCTGCTGGGCCGAAATGAAGGCGGCCCCGTGATGCTGCTCGACGGCTTGGACGAGGCGGTGAAGGAGGCTACCCGGCCGCAGCGTTGGCGCACGCGCCAACGGCGAACGCCCGTGCCTTGCCCGTGCCCGCCTCCGGGAACGGGGCGATTCGCACCGCACGACCACCGAGGCCACGCCGTCGGGGCGCGGCCGACCTGTCACAGGAAGGAATGCGGAATGACCACAGCCACCGCTGATGTGAGGGAAGCCTTGGGGCACCGTCGCCCGACTCGTCGAGCGGCTCGACGCAGCGGGCGCGGCCGCGCCCGAGGTCGCCCGCCTGCTGCGTGTACTCAAGATCAGTGAAGAGGCGGGCGAGGTCGCGCGGAGGGGCTTGCCCCGAGGCGGGGACTTGCCAGGGCCGCCGTCAAAAGAGCTTGCCGGGGTTGAGCAGGCCCAGCGGGTCGAAGACCTGCTTGATACCGCGTTGCAGCTCCACCCCCACCGGGCCCAGTTCACGCGCCAGCCACTCCCTCTTGAGGACGCCGACGCCGTGCTCCCCGGTGATGGTGCCGCCGAGCTCCAGGCCCAGCGCCATGATGGCGTCGAAGGACTCCCGGGCGCGGCGGGACTCATCGGGGTCGGCGGGGTCGAAGCACACCGTGGGATGGGTGTTGCCGTCCCCGGCGTGGGCGACGACGCCGATGGTCAGGCCGTACTTCGTGGCGATGGCGGCCGTGCCGTCGATCATCTCGGCGAGCCGGGAGCGGGGCACACAGACGTCGTCGATCATGGTGACGCCCTTGACCGCCTCCAGCGCCGGAAGCGTCATCCGGCGGGCCTGGAGCAGCATGTCGGACTCGGCGGCGTCCTCGGCCGGGACCACCTCCGTGGCACCGGCCGCTTTGCACAGCTCGGCCACGGCGGCGAGGTCGGGGGCCGGGTCCGGGGTGTCGAAGGCCGCCATCAGCAGCGCCTCGGTGGACTCCGGGAGGCCCATGTTCCCGATCGCGTTGACCGCGCGGACGCTCGTACGGTCCATCAGCTCCAGCAGCGAGGGGGCGTGGCCGCGCTCCATGATCCGGCAGATGGCGTCGCAGGCGGACGCGGTGGAGGGGAACTCGGCGGCGAGCACGAGCTGTTCGAGCGGGGCGGGCTTGAGGGCGAGGACCGCGCGCACGACGATGCCGAGGCTGCCCTCGGAGCCGACGAAGAGCCGGGTCAGGTCGTAACCCGCGACGCCCTTGGCGGTGCGGCGGCCGGTCTTCAGCAGTCGGCCGTCGGCGAGGACGACATCGAGCCCGAGGACGTATTCGGCGGTGACGCCGTACTTCACACAGCACAGCCCGCCGGACGCGGTGCCGATGTTGCCGCCGATCGTGCACTGCTCCCAGCTGGAGGGGTCCGGCGGATAGTAGAGGCCCTTCTCCATGACCGCGCGGGACAGGGTCGCGTTGATCACGCCCGGTTCGACGACCGCGATCCGGTCCACCGGGTTGATCTCCAGGATCCGGTCCATCTTGACCAGGGACAGCACGACGCAGCCGTCGGACGCGTTGGCCGCGCCCGACAGCCCGGTGCGCGCGCCCTGGGGCACGATCG
Source organism: Streptomyces sp. MK37H (assembly GCF_018035285.1). Lineage (NCBI taxonomy): Bacteria > Bacillati > Actinomycetota > Actinomycetes > Kitasatosporales > Streptomycetaceae > Streptomyces > Streptomyces sp. MK37H. The sequence goes on from NZ_JAAAYH010000343.1 coordinate 4,674, forward strand.
GGACGCGCAGCGCGGTGGCGGTGCGGCACACGTGCTGCACCTGCTCCACCGTGCGCGGGAGAACGACCACGGCGGGCGCGCCCGCCTCGCAGAAGCTCGCCATGTCGTTGGCGTAGGCCCCGGTCACATCGGGGTCGGTGAGCACCGCCTCCTCGGGGAGGCCCTCCCGCAGCAGCTCGATGAGGTCCGTCATGTCTCCAGACTCGCACCCGGGAAGCGCCCGGGGAAGATCGCTGCAGCGGACGGATGACCGCGAGGAGGGCCGTGAGGAGGCCCACGAGCAGGGCCGTGCGGTACGGACGCTACTGTGCCTTGTAGTAGATGCTGACCTTACGGTCCCCGGCGGCGCCCGAGGCGAAGCCCATGCACAGCCGGCGCGGGCTGGACAGCTGGACGGCCATGCCCTCGGGCTCGCGGTAGCTGAGCGAGTAGGCGGCCTCGGTGCGGGCGCGCTGGACGAGTTCGCCGGTGCGCAGATCGACGCAGGAGACGTAGGTGTTGCCGTGGCCGGAGGGCGGGTTGGCGCCGTCCTCGCCGGTGTAGGCGGTGCCGGTCAGCTGGTACACGTAGTCGCCGAGGACCGTGAAGCCCTGGAAGACCTCGCCGTCCTCGACACCGGTCTGGGGTATGTCGTCGTACACGGCGGTGTAGTCGCCCGCGCTGACCCCGGACAGGCTCATCAGCCGGTAGCGGACCTCGCCGTCGAGGCGGTAGCGCAGCAGCAGCCGGCGGTTGAGCATGTCGACGGCGGGCTGGTTGCTGGTCGAGCCCGCCACCGGACGGTGCTTGACCAGCGAGGACGAACCGGACGAGAGCACGGTGCCATCGGCGAACTTGAAGCGGCTGACGGCGCGGCCGTAGCCGGAGTCGGGGTTGGCGTCCGACTCGGTCCACAGATAGGCGGTGGAGCCGACCGGCTCACAGCCCATGGCGACGCCGTGCCCGAACCCCTTGAGGTACATCGAGCCCAGCTCCGCCCCGGCCAGGGACAGCTTGGTGACGCAAAGATCGCCGTGGGCGGCGCGGTCGGCGCCGGAGACGGGGGCGGACTCCCCGCTGAGCCGGATCCCGCCCTCCATCAGCTGGATCGTGTAGACGTGCCCGCCCACGTCGTCGAACGCGAAGGACTGCAGCACGGTGGAGTTGTGCGGGGTCTTCTCGCGGATCAGCTGGGTGGAGGGCACCGACAGATCGAACCGGCCGCCCGCCACGGTGGTGGCCCCCGCTCGGGCGGCGAAGGCACCGAGCGCGCCGGCCGCGGCGACTCCCCCGCCGAGGGTGAACCTACGCCTGGTCAAACGGCCCGCAGTGTACTTTTCCGTGTGCATTGATACTCAACAACTCCCGTGTGATCACGCCGTGTTGGAGTGAACAGATCGCCGTGAGTGTAGACGGTGGGAAAGCGCTCCCATTCAGGTGTTCGCATTTTCTGGCACCGACGGCGCATGGGCACGGGAGTGTGAGCGCATGTGCACGGAATTGGGGGGATGGGCGCGGCCGTGCGGGGCGGGCCCGCGGCCGTCCGGGGCGGTCCCGCGCCGTCCGGGGCGGTCCCGCGGGCCGCGGCCCACCCCGCGTGGCGGTCAGAGGTTGCCGCGCTTGGCCTGCTCGCGCTCGATCGCCTCGAACAGCGCCTTGAAGTTGCCCTTGCCGAAGCCCATCGAGCCGTGCCGCTCGATCAGCTCGAAGAAGACGGTCGGCCGGTCCTGGACCGGCTTGGTGAAGATCTGGAGCAGATAGCCGTCCTCGTCCCGGTCGGCGAGGATCTTCAGCCCACGGAGGGTCTCCAGCGGGACACGGGTGTCGCCGACCCACTCCCCCAGGGTGTCGTAGTACGAGTCCGGCGTGTCCAGGAAGCTCACCCCGGCCGCGCGCATCGCCTGCACCGTGGCGACGATGTCGTTGGTGGCGAGCGCGATGTGCTGGACGCCGGGGCCGCCGTAGAACTCCAGATACTCGTCGATCTGGGACTTCTTCTTGCCGACCGCGGGCTCGTTGAGCGGGAACTTCACCTTGCGGGTGCCGTCGGCCACGACCTTCGACATCAGGGCGGAGTACTCGGTGGCGATGTCGTCGCCCACGAACTCCTTCATGTTGGTGAAGCCCATGACGTTGTTGTAGAACCCGACCCACTCGTCCATCCGGCCGAGCTCCACATTGCCCACGCAGTGGTCGATGGCCTGGAAGTTCCGGCGCGCCGGCGGGGCGACGATCGGCTTGGCCTCGGCGTAGCCGGGGAGGTACGGGCCGAAGTAGCCGGTGCGCTCGACGAGGGTGTGGCGGGTGTCGCCGTAGGTGCGGATCGAGGCCATGACCACCGTGCCGTGCTCGTCCTTGAGCTCGTGCGGCTCCTCGATCCCGGTGGCGCCGTGCTCGAGGGCGTACGCGTACGCGGCGCGCGCGTCCGGCACCTCGACCGCGAGGTCGATCACCCCGTCGCCGTGCTCGGCGACATGCTCGGACAGGAAGCGGCCCCAGGCGCTCACCGGTTTGATGACGGAGGTGAACACGAAGCGGGCGCTGCCCGAGACGAGGACGTAACTGGCCGTCTCCCGGCTGCCGTTCTCCGGGCCGGAGTAGGCGACGAGCTTCATGCCGAAGGCGGTGGAGTAGTAGTGCGCGGCCTGCTTGGCGTTGCCGACGGCGAAGACGACCGCGTCCATCCCCTTCACGGGGAACGGGTCGGCGTGCCGTGCGTCCCCCTGCTGCAGCATCTCTGTCGTCTCAGTCATACTTCGAAGCGTCCCCCGGTGGCCCAAGGTGCGCAACACTTCGCGAAATCGCTGGTCAGTGTGTATAGCCACGACTGCGCTCGGCAGCGCATCCTGTACAGGGTGACTACCGTCACAGAGGACACCTCAAGAGAAGCCTGGGACCTGGAGGGGACCGCATGGGAATCGACGGGCTCGACGCCCGCCTGATCGAGCTGCTCGCCGAGGAACCGCGGATAGGGGTGCTGGAGGCGTCGCGCCGCCTCGGTGTCGCCCGCGGCACGGCGCAGGCGCGGCTGGACCGGCTGCGGGCGCAGGGGGTGATCCGGGGCTTCGGCCCCGAAGTGGACCCGGCGGCGCTCGGCTATCCGGTCACCGCGTTCGCGACGCTGGAGATCAAGCAGGGGCAGGGGCCGGACGTACGGGCCCATCTGGCGACCGTTCCTGAGGTACTGGAGCTGCACACGACGACGGGCCACGGGGACATGCTGTGCCGGCTGGTGGCCCGCTCCAACGCCGATCTCCAGCGGGTGATCGACCTGGTGGTGGGGATCGAGGGGATCGTCCGGGCCTCGACGGCGATCGTGATGGAGAACCCGGTGCCGCTGCGGATCATCCCGCTGGTGCGGCAGGCGGCGCAGGACTGAGCACTGGGCCCGGGGAGGCCCCGAAGCGGGTCCAAAGACTCCGTTGCAAAGAAAGTGTTGCAACTGAGTCTTTGCAATGCTTACGCTGCGGCGCATGGCAGAGAACGAACAGCCTGCGTCCGACGAAGTACGGGTGCTCGACCCACGCTCCCTGCGCGGGCTCGCGCATCCGCTGCGGATGCGCCTGCTCAGCGCGCTGCGCGAGTACGGACCGGCCACCGCGTCCCAACTGGCCGACAGATTGGGGGAGTCCAGCGGCGCCACGAGCTACCATCTGCGACAACTGGCCACCTATGGCTTCGTCGAGGACGACCCGGAGCGGGGCAAGGGGCGGGAGCGGTGGTGGAAGGCGGTTCACAGGGGTACGCGCTGGAACGCCGACAAGTTCCTGGCCCACCCCGACCCGGAGGTACGGGGAGCGGTGAACACCGTGCTGCACGAGGTGGCCACCCAGCACACGCACGAGATATCCACCTTTCTGGGTACCCTGCACGACTGGTCGGGGGAATGGCGGGCGGCCTCGGACCTCAGCGACTTCTACATGCGCCTCACCCCCGAACTCGCCCGTGAAATGCGCGACAAGGTGCACGAACTGATCGAGAGCTACCGCGAGAAGGAGGTGGACCGGGACACCGAGGGCTCCGCCCCGTACCGCGTCCATCTGCACGCCTTCCCGCGCGACGAGGACTGACCGATCCCTGGGGGGAACCCACACATGTACGGCGACGACATCCATCTGTGGCTGCACCACATACGCGCCGAGCGTCTGCGTGACGAGGCCCGCGAGGCGTCCCGGCCGCACCGCCGCTCCCGCCCCGCTCGCGCCCGGGTGCTGCGCGCCCGGGTCGGCTGGACGCTGGTGGAGGTCGGGCTGCGGCTGGCCACGCCGCGGCTGCCGCAATCCGGTCTGACCGCCCGGTTCGACCACTGACATGGCCGACGACAGAGGAGACAGAGAGCGCCGGGGGGACAGTGGGGACGACCGAAGACCACTCTTACTCGTCCTCGCCGCCAACACCGTCTCCATAGCGGGCAATTCCCTCACCCTGATCGCCGTCCCGTGGTTCGTCCTGGAGACCACGGGCAGCGCGGCCAGGGCCGGGTTCGTGTCCTTCTGCGCGACCCTGCCGGTGGTCGTCTCCGCCGTCATCGGCGGGCCGGTCATCGACCGGATCGGCCGCAGGCGGGTCTCCATCGCCTCCGACTCGCTGTGCGGGGTGGCCGTCGCCGCGATTCCGGTGCTGCACTTCGCCGGGCTGCTGCGGTTCTGGCAGCTGTGCGCGCTGATGGCGTTCTGCGGACTGCTCCACGCGCCGGGCGAGACCGCTCGCCAGGTGCTCGTCCCCGCGCTGGCCGAACGGGCGGGCACCACCCTCAGCCGCGCGGCCAGCTTCTACGACGGGGCCTCGCGCGGGGCCAGGATGCTGGGCGCGGCGCTCGGCGGGCTGCTGATCGCGCTGCTCGGCCCGCCGTCGGTGCTGCTGCTGGACGCGGCCACGTTCGCGGCGTCCGCGGTACTGATCATGGCGGGGCTGCGCGGACTGCCCGCCGCCGCGCCGCGCAAGCCCGTGGTGCCGGTGTCCGCCCGCGCCTACCGCGCGGAGCTGGGCGAGGGGTACCGCTTCCTGCTGCGCCATCGGCTGCTGCTGGCCATTGTGCTGATGGTCATGGTCACCAACGGTCTCGACCAGGGCCTGTCCTCCGTACTGCTGCCGGTCCACGCCGAGCGGCACCTGGGCGGTTCGGTGCA
>NZ_JAAAYH010000344.1:0-9706 GCF_018035285.1 Streptomyces sp. MK37H
CCGAGGTGGACGAGCCAGGTCAGGCTCGGCCTGAGGTCGGCCTGCTTGACGCCCCAGCTCTGGAAGCCCTTCTGGTGCGCCGCGACCGCCGCCAGCATGGCGACCAGCGAGCCCGCGATGGCCCCAGGGTTGAGGTTCGCGTCGATCCGGCCCTTGGCCTGCTGCTCCTTGACGGCGTCCGTCAGGGAGTTGGTGACGGAATTGAGGATCTTCATGCGGATCTTGTAGAACCGCTTGTCACCCTCGGCGGCGCCCAGATCGACGACCCTCAGGATGGCGTCGTGTTTGCGCCAGAAGGAGAGGAACCCCTCGACCAGGTCCTCCGCCGCGGTCGCCCCCGACTTGCCGGCCCATGAGCGGTCGGCGACCAGATCGGTGAGGTTCGCGCCCTCCTGCGCCATCTCCTCGGCGAGCTCGAGGACCGCGCCCTCCACATCGGGGAAGTACTGGTAGAACGTCGCAGGCGAGGTCCCTGCCTTACGTGCGACATCGATGACCTTGACGTCTCGATACGGGGAGGTGCTGAGCATCTCGCCGAGGCAGTCGAGCAGCTTCTGCCGCGTCGCCTGCCCACGACGACCGGCCACCCGCCCGTCGACTGTGCGTACTTGTCCTGTCATGCCGTCAGCTTACCGAGGGGTGATCGGAGCGCGATTCGGCTGCGTGCAAATGGGGTTAGGGCGGGATGAGCGGGTTTGCGAACCTCGCTGAGCAGGCTGGAATGGCTGATTCCGACCCCTGTCCACAGTCGTCAAGCCCTCAATCGCCGCTCACCCACACGCGTGAATCGTGTTATCAACAGCCTGTGGATAACAATGGTGGATGACGCGGTCGGATCCGTCTTCGAGCCAAAAGGATTGGCCAAATATTTCGAGTTCCGGGGCGAGCAGACCGGGCGATCCCCCGTTAGCGTGGCAAGTGAGGTGAACGAACCAAGCGGTTCCAAACACGTGCCAAGCATCTCCAAACGGGCTGTGAGCAAGCTCCGAGGTGAGCGGGCTCCAAGGTGAGCAGGCTCCGCGGTGAGCGGGCTCCGAAGCGAGCAAGTCCGAGGACCGAGGGACGCGGGAGGATCCGGGCCATGGCGGCATTCGCGGAAGGCGTGCCCTGCTGGGCGGATGTGCTGCTGTCCGACCTCGCGGCGGGCCGGCGATTCTACGGTGAGCTCTTCGGCTGGACCTTCCAGGAGATCGCCACCGACTACGGCACGTTCACCCGGGCCCTCCTCGGCGGTAAGGACGTCGCGGGGCTGGTGCCCAAGCCGGACGGGCGAATGCCCACCGTCTGGAACATCTACTTCGCCGCCCAGGACGCCGCCGCGACCGCCGTACGGATCCGCGAGGCCGGTGGCCGGGTGATCACCCCGCCGGTGTGGATCGACGAGTTCTGTGTCATGGCGACGGCCGCCGACCCGGGCGGCGCCGTCTTCGGAATCTGGCAGGCGGGCAGGCACACCGGCTTCGCGCGGCGCGGCACGCCCGGTTCGTACGGGTGGACCGAGGTCCACACGCGTCAGCCGCGCGCCGTGGACGCCTTCTACCGGGCGGTCTTCGGCTACGGGATGACGCCCTCCGCCTCGCCGTCCTCCGCGGAGCCTCCCGCACCGCCGTCCGCGGCCCCCTCCACGCCGCCCTCCAAGCCGCGCCCAGGCGCGTCCCCCGCGCCGCCCTCCGCCGAGGGCGCACCGGCCGACGTGGTCCTGTGGACGCCGCGCGGAGAGCCCCCGGACGCCCGTCACGCGATCGGCGGACGCGTCGTGATGGGTGAGGAGTACCCGGCCGTTCTGCCCGCCCACTTCCTGACGTACTTTGTGGTGGCGGATTGCGATCAGGCGCTGCGCACGGCCCACAGGCTGGGCGGGCGGGTTCTCAAGACCGCCGAAGATACGCCGTACGGGCGTTTCGCGGTCCTTGCGGACAATCAGGGCGCGGCCTTCGCCGTCATCGACACCTCGACGGCGGGCTGAACCCGGGGCGAATAACTGGGCGATACGGGCCTGCGGGCACTTGGATGGTCCCCGGTCGAACCGGACGGGCCCCGGCTCCGTATCGCCCGATGACACGACGATTCGCCCCCGGGTTCGCAACCGCCGCCTTCGCCAGAGAGAATGCAGGATGCGTGCCGCCGGTTGGTTTGTCGGTGAGACGCTGCACGGGGCTGTATTTTTTCAAGCCCCCACGGGGAGGTGGCAGGCAAGTGGTGGAGCAGCTGACGCAGCACGATCCGAGGCGGATCGGCCCTTTCGAGGTGCTCGGACGTCTCGGCGCGGGCGGCATGGGGCTGGTCTATCTGGCCCGCTCGGCATCGGGCCGACGGGTCGCGATCAAGACGGTCCGGACCGAGCTCGCCGAGGACCAGCTGTTCCGTGTCCGATTCACCCGTGAGGTGGAGGCGGCCCGCGCGGTCAGCGGCTTCTACACGGCCGCGGTCGTGGACGCCGATCCGCGCGCCGCGGTGCCGTGGCTGGCCACGGCCTATGTGCCGGCGCCCTCCCTCGAGGAAATCGTCAACGAGTGCGGGCCGATGCCGGCCCAGGCGGTGCGCTGGCTGGCGGCCGGGGTCGCCGAGGCGCTGCAGTCCATCCACGGCGCGGGCCTGGTCCACCGGGATCTGAAGCCGTCCAATGTGCTGGTCGTCGAGGACGGCCCGCGCGTGATCGACTTCGGTATCGCCTCCGGCGTCTCGAACACCCGGCTGACGATGACCAACGTCGCGGTCGGCACCCCCGCCTACATGTCCCCCGAACAGGCGCGCGACTCGCGCAGTGTGACGGGCGCGAGCGACATCTTCTCGCTCGGCTCGACCCTGACCTTCGCGGCCACCGGGCACGCGCCCTTCCACGGCGCCAACCCGGTGGAGACCGTGTTCATGCTGCTGCGCGAGGGCCCCGATCTGGCCGGGCTGCCCGATGAGCTGCGGCCGCTGATCGAGTCGTGCATGCAGATGGAGCCCGAGCGGCGGCCGTCCCCGGCCGATCTGCAGTCCCAGCTGGCCCCGCATCTGTTCGCCTCCAACGCCGACGACAGCGGTACGGCCTCGGCCTGGCTGCCGCCCGGCGCCGTCGCGCTCATCGAGCGCAAGCGCAGCGGCCGCAACCAGGTGCGCGGCTCTTCCCGGCCCGCGGCCGGAGGCGGCCGCCCCGGCGGGAACGCGGGGAACGCCGGGAGCGCCGCGAGCGCGGGCAGCCGCCCCTCCGCGCCGCTTCCGCCCGAGCGCCCGCCCACGCCGCCGCCCTCGCACGCCCCCGCCGCGGGAGCCGCCGCGGACGGCCATGGCGGGCGGCACGGCGCCGCCGCAAGCGGGCCCGCCGGTCCGAGCGGCTGGGAGCCCGTGGGCGTGGGCGATCCGCGCGGCGGCCTGCGCGCGCCGGAGGCCGCGAGTCCGCCCAGCGCGCTGGGCTCCATCGGGCCCGGGCGGCACGCCGCCCCGTCCGCCGCCGCCCCGTCCGCCGCCGCGGCGCCCGCTCCGGCGCCCGCCGGGGCCGACGGGTCGGTGCGGCTGCCCGGTTCGCAGGTGCCGATCGGCCCGGGGCTCCGGGCCGCCGACGCGCGGGACCCGCAGGCGCAGCACGGCACCGGGCCCGCCACCGGCTGGGTGCGCCCGCCGGCCGGGGTGACGAGCGGAGGGCTGAACGGGGGCGATGGCACGGCCGCCGTCCCGCCGCCGACCCACTCCCCGTCGGCCGAGCCGCCCGAGCCGCCCGGCGGAGCCGGGCACGGCCGCTGGCGCCCGTGGCGGTTCCGCATGTCCAACGACGTATGGGGCACCCCGGCGGTCGCCGGCGATCTGCTGTATGTGACCTCGTTCGAGGTGCACGCGCTGGACGTGGGCACCGGCCGGCGCCAGTTCAAGACCCGTGACGTGGCATGGGCGATGGCCGTGGCGAACGGCCGGATCCACGCCTCCGACGGCCCCACGCTGTACGCGCTGGACGCGGAGGACGGCGCCGAGCGCTGGCGGCTGTCGACCGACGGCTGGGTCTACTCCCTGAAGGTCGACCGCGGCACGGTCGTCACCGGCACGCGCGGCGGTGGCGTCCAGGCGTGGGAGGCGGCCAACGGCGAACTGCTGTGGGAGATGCAGGGCCTCCAGACCGACTTCGAGACGCCCGAGTCCGGCCCGGCCGTCCACGACGGCACGGTGTATGTGTGGGCGGACGCGCGGCTGCGCGCCCTGGAGGCGCGCACCGGCGCGGAGCGCTGGTCGTACCCGGTGGGCGACGCGGCGTCGTGCGGCGGGGTGCCGCTGCGTCTGCTGGCGGCGCCCGACGGGGTGGTCTACGTCTCGGCGGGGACGCGGGTGCTCGCGCTCGACGTCGCCCGCGGGGATGTGCGGTGGCGTTTCGAGGCGCCCGCCGTCTTCCTGTGCGCCCCCGCGTACGCGCCGGGGCCCGCGGTCACCGGCGGCGGTATCTACATCGCCGACTATCTGGGCACGGTGTACGCGCTGGACGCGGCGAACGGCCGCGACCGCTGGCGCATCGCCACCGAGGCCCGGCAGTCCATTGAGCCGGTGCTGGTGGCCGACGGCTCGGTCCATCTGGGCAGCGGCAGCGCGCTCTACACGCTCGACGCGGTCACCGGCACGCCCAAGTGGCGGTTCGCGGCGGGCGGCGAGGTCATCGGCTCGCCGGTGGTCGCCGACGGCCGGGTCCACTTCGGCTCGGCCGACCACTGCCTCTACACGGTGGACGCGGCGGGTGGACAGCTGCGCTGGAAGCTGGCGACCGGCGGCGAGATCACCGGGTCCCCGGTGGCCGCCGGGGGCGTGGTGTACGCGTGCAGCAAGGACCGCTGCGTCTACGCGCTGGACGCGGTCAAGGGCACGGGCCAGTCCCGCCCGTCGGGCGGCCGGGCCTGACCGATCCCGGGACGGCGCGGCGACGCGGCGAGGCGGTGACGCGACGACGCGACGAGGCGGTGACGCGGCCACGCGGCGAGGCGGTGACGCGGCCACGCGGCGGCGCGCTGGAGGCGGCAGGTCGCAGGCCGTGTCCCTGACAATTGCTGCTACGGTTGCGGGCGTTCATCGACCTCCTGGGAGCCGGGAGGTCGATGGGTAACTCTGCGCGGTATTCGGGGGAACGGGGTCTGTGATGCGGCGTGGTCTACGGCTGGCGGCCGTGCTCACCGTGGTGCTGGTGGCGCTGACCGGGTTCAAGGGGCGTGGTCATGGCCACGGGGGTGGCGGAGGCGGCTGCTCCAGCTCGTCCTCGCACCACTCGTCGGGGTCGGGCTCCGATTCCGGTTCCGGCTCGGGTGGTTACTCCGACTCCGACGACGAGAGCTCCACCACCGGTTCGGACTCCGGCGGTTCGCGCTATCGCGACTACGACGATGACGACTACGGCGACAGCGCCTCCAGCGGCTCCTCGGGCGGCTCGCCGTCGTCCTACGAGCCCCAGACGACGGTCGTCACCTGCGCCGAAAAGGGCAAGGACAAGAGCGGCCGTCCGGCGGCGACCGTGAAGGTGCGCAACCGCTCGGGCACGGCCGAGACCTACCTCGTGGACATGAACTTCCAGGACCGGGACGGCACGACCCTCACCTCCGGCCGCGCCGATGTGCGGGTCCCCGCGGGCAAGTCGAGGACCGTAAGGGTGCCGCTCGACGATCCCTCGGTCGTGGGAACCGTGGTGCGGTGCGAGGTCGTCTCCGTCCTCTGAGAGCCGGGACAGGCGCGCTCACAGGTGACTTTGGGGTAGGAAAACCCGTTGCTAGGGTGGCGTGCACTTGTCAACAGGCTGCATTTGGCTTGAATGTGCCTTTCAACGGGGGTAATACCATGCAACGCCGCTCCATGCGCATATGCGCCGTCGCCCTGGTCGGGCTCATCGCGCTGACCGGCTGCGGAAAGAAGAAGGGCGGAAGCCACGACGGCGGCCTCGGGGGGTTCGTCTCGGGCGGGAGCGGGGGCAACGACAACCCGGCGTCCGGTCCCACCGACCTCCCCAGCGGACTGCCCACCGATCTGCCCAGCGGCGCGCCCTCCGACGTGCCGTCCTACGACGCACCCACGCCCTCCTACACCTACTCCGCGCCGCCCACCTACAACTCGGACGGCACGAACGACATCTCCGCCAGCGGCTGCGACTACGACGAGTCGACCCGTTCGTTCCAGTACACCCTCAACCTCAGGAACCCCGAGACGCAGTCCATGCACTACTCGATCACCATCGAGTGGGAGGACCAGAACGGCGGCAGCCTGCTGGGCTCCGATTACAAGTCCGTCACGGTGGCGTCCGGCAGCAGCCAGACCCTCAGCGCCACCTCCTACCGCACCCTCACCGAGCAGACGTCCTTCACCTGCAAGGTCACCTCGGCGCTCAAGTACCCGAGCTCCACCTGAGGCCCGAGCCGGTCGATCCGAGGCGGACGGTCTCACCGCGTACGGAAGCCGGGCGTGCGGGCCGCGAAGAGCGCGGCCTGGCGTCCCGGCGGCAGGTTGCCCAGCGCGATCAACTGCGGGGCCTGCGCGAGCGCCTGGGCCAGCGCCGCCTCCTTCGCCGCCCATAGCGCCCTTACGGTCCCCTGCACCGCCTCCGTCGGGTACGACGCGATGACCGACGCGGCGCGGATGGCCGCCGTAAGGGCCTCACCGGCCGGAGTCACCTCGCTGACCAGGCCCGTCTCATACGCCCGCCGGGCCGAGAGCCGCTCCGCCGTCCCCATCAGTGCCATCCGCGCGACCTCGCCCATGGGCATCCGCTGCGCCATATAGACGGCCTCATAGGCGCTGACCATCCCATAGCTGGTGTGCGGATCGAAGAAGGCCGCCGTCTCGTCGGCGACGATGAACTCGGCCTCGCCCAGCAGATAGAACGCCCCGCCGCAGGCCATTCCGGCCACCGCCGCGACCACCGGCTTCCACAGGTCGTTGGCCTTGGGCCCGACGGTGCGCAGCGGATCGTCCATCGCGTAGGGCGACGGCGGCTGTGCCACCTCCACCGAGCGGTCGATGCCGGTGCTGAAGGCCCGGCCGCCCGCGCCGGTGAGGACGACGGCCCGGACCGCGTCGTCCCGGCGGAAGCGCCGCCATACGGCGGTGAGTTCCGAGACCGTCTCCAGGTCGATGGCGTTGTGCCGCTCGGGCCGGTCGAGGGTGACGACCGCGACGCCGTCCTCCGCCACCCGTGTGCGGACCGTCATGGCCGCTCCAGCAGCCAGCGCACCACCGTGAGCCCGTCGTCCGTCTCATGGAAGGCGGCCTTCACGGGCGCGCCGATGCGGATCCGCTCCGGCGGGACCGAGTTCAGCGCGGCGTCGGCGGAGGAGACCAGATTGCCCACCAGCCGGATGCGCGGGGCGTCCGCGAGTTCCACGAGAACGACGTTGTACGGCGCCTGGGCCGCGTAGGCGGGCAGCAGCGGGGGATGGGGCAGCACATACGACCAGATCCGGCCACGGCCGCTCATCTTTTTCCACAGGCTCTCGAAGGACTGGCAGTGAGGGCAGCAGGGCCGGGGCGGAAAGCGCGGTTCGCCACAGCCCGCGCAGCACTGGACGCGCAGTTCGCCGCGCGCCGCGTAGGCGAAGAAGGGCGCCCCGTCGTCGTCGGGCACGGGCGCCAGCAGCCCATCGGCCGGGTCGCCCCCGCCACTCGCGGCCGTAGTCGTTTCCGTTTGTGTCATGCCGTCGCTCAACTCCTCAGCAGCAGGGCCGATGTGGGAACCCCCTCACCTGCCGTGACCAGGCAGGTCGTGGCGCCGGGTACCTGGGCGGTGCCGGTGCCGCGCAGCTGTCTGACCCCCTCGGTGATGAGGTTGAAGCCATGGACGTACGCCTCGCTGAGGCCGCCCCCGCCGGTGTTGAGCGGCAGCCGTCCGCCGATCTCCAGCGCGCCCCCCTCGGTGAAGGCGGCGCCCTCGCCGCGGCCGCAGAAGCCGTAGCCCTCCAGGGAGAGCGGGATCAGTGGGGTGAACGCGTCGTAGATCTGCGCGACATCCACGTCCTGCGGCCCGAAGTCGGCGGTTTTCCACAGCCGGCGGGCGGCGGTCCAGGAGGGGCCGGTGAGCGGGTCGTCGTTCCAGTAGTTGACCATTCCGTGGGCTTGCGCGGGCAGCCCCTGGGCGGCGGAGTGGACGTACACGGGCCGGTGCCGGCAGTCGCGCGCCCGCTCGGCCGACACCAGTACACAGGCCAGCGCGCCATCGGTCTCGAGGCAGTTGTCGAAGAGGCAGAGCGGTTCGCTGATCCAGCGCGCGGTCATATACATCTCGCGGGTCAGCGGGCGGTCGTACATCATCGCGGCGGGGTTCTGATTGGCCCGGTTGCGGCAGGCCAGCGCCACATTGAAGAAGTGATCGCGGGTCGCGCCGTACTCATGCATATAGCGCCGGGCCAGCAGCCCGATCTCATCGGCCGGGCGCAGCAGCCCGTACGGCCGGGTCCACTGGGCCGGGGTGGGCAGCTGCACCTGGGTGTTGGTCCAGGGGCGCGGCCCGCTGCCGCGTTTGCGCGACCGCCAGGCCACCCCGACGCTCGCCTGCCCGGTGGCGATCGCGGCCGCCAGATGCGCGACGGTCGCACACGAACCGCCGCCCCCGTAGCCGACCTTGCCGAAGAAGGTCACATCCCCGGCGCCGATGGCCTTGGCGATCTCGACCTCGTCGGTCTCCTCCATGGTGTACGAGGCGAAGCCGTCCACCTCGGACGGGGCGATACCGGCGTCGTCGAGCGCGGCCAGGATCGCCCGGCAGGCCAGGGTCTTCTCGGGCTCGGGGAGGCGTTTGGCGAAGGGGGTCTGCCCGATACCGGCTATCGCCGTCGCGTCCTTCAAGGTCGCCGTCGTCCTTGCCGCCCCCATGGCCGCCTCCGTGGTCGCGTTCACCGGTGCTGACAGCGGGGAAGGCTACCGCTAATCTGACGGGTAGTCAGCTAGTGGGGTCGTCCGTCCCGGGTTCCGGGGAGGGGAGCGGTCCGATGGAACAGATGGAGCAGGGGCACACCATCCCGGCCCTGATCCGGGCGGCGGTCGAGCGGTACGGCCCGGACGAGGCCGTCGTCGAGGGCCGCGCCCGGATCTCGTACGCGGAGCTCGGCGCCCGGATCGAGCGCGCCGCGGCCGCGTGCGTCGCGTCGGGCCTCGAACCGGGCGACCGTGCCGCGATCTGGGCGCCCAACACCACCGACTGGATCGTGGCGGCGCTTGGCGCGGTCACCGCGGGCGGGGTGCTGGTCCCGGTCAACACCCGTTTCAAGGGCGGCGAGGCGGCGTATGCGCTGCGCCGCACCCGGGCCACGCATCTGTTCATCACCGGCACCTTCCTGGGCACGTCGTATGTGGCGTCGCTGCGCCGGGCGGCGGGGGAGGGGCCGGGCCACGGCCCCCTGCCCGGCCTGCCCTATCTGCGGGAGGTCGTGGTCCTCGCCGACAACGGCCCGGAGGACTTCCGCACCTGGAAGGACTTCCTGGCGCTGGGCGACGCCGTGTCACCGGAGGAGGTCCTCTCCCGGGCGCGGGCGGTGCGCCCCGCGGACCCCTCCGACATCACCTTCACCTCCGGCACCACCGGCCACCCCAAGGGCGTGGTGACCACGCACTCCCAGACCGTGCGGGTCTTCGACACCTGGAGCGAGATCACGGGGCTGACGGCGGGCGATCGCTATCTCATCGTGAACCCGTTCTTCCACACCTTCGGCTACAAGGCGGGCATCATCGCCTGTCTGAGCCGTGGTGCCACGATGGTGCCGCAGCCGGTGTTCAG
>NZ_JAAAYH010000345.1:0-9687 GCF_018035285.1 Streptomyces sp. MK37H
GGCCCTCACGGCCCCCATGGCACCCACGGTCCGCACGGCGCCCATGGTCCTCACGGCCGGGCGCCGCTGCCCCGCCAGCGGCGCCACGACCGCGACCGGCGAGGGCCGGGCTACCGGGTGACCACCGGCGACATCGCGGCCCTCCGCTCGGTCGGGGAGCTGTTCGCGGCGCTGGACCAGACGTACGGCGGCGGCCACGCCCGGCAGGCCCTGGTGCGCTATCTCGAGCACGAGGGCGAGCCGATGCTGCGCGGCTCGTACAACGAGGCGACCGGGCGGCGGCTGTTCGGCGCGATCGCCGATCTGACCCGGCTGGCCGGATGGACCTCGTTCGACATCGCCGCCCACGGCCTGGCGCAGCGCTACTTCGTCCAGGCGCTGCGGCTGGCGCAGGCGGCCGGGGACCGTACGTACGGCAGTTATGTGCTGGTCACGATGAGCCGCCAGGCGGTCTATCTCGGCCATGGGCGGGAGGCCGTACAGCTGGCCCGGGTGGCCCAGCAGGGGGTCGGCGGCGGCGCCCCGCCGGTGCTGCAGTCGCTGCTGCACGCGATCGAGGCGCGCGGCCATGGCGTCCTGGGCGAGGTGCGCGCGTGCACCGCCTCGCTCGCCCGCGCCGAGCGGTCGCTGGAGGCGGCAAGGCCGGGGGACGATGTGCCGTACTGGGCGCGGCTGTTCGACGAGGCGCAGCTGGCCGACGAATTCGGCCACTGCCACCGCGATCTGCAGCAGTACCGCGCCGCCGCCCAGCACGCGGAGCGCTCCCTCCAGCTCCACGGCGCCGGGTTCGCGCGCAGCCGGCTGTTCTGCCGGGTGGTGCTGGCGACGGCGCGGCTGGGCCTCGGCGAGCTGGAGCAGGCGTGCCAGCTGGGCGCGGAGGCGGCGCAGCAGGCCTCGGAGATGCGGTCGGTGCGGGCGGCGGAGTACGTACGGGACTTCGAGCGCCGCCTCGAGCCGTACCGGGACGCGGCACCGGTACGGGGCTACCGGGAGCGGGTGGCGGCTCTGGGGTAGCGGCTCTGGGGAGGGGCCTGCCGTCGCTCAGGCGTCCAGCACGACGCCGAAGGTGCGCTCCAGGCCGGTGCGACCGGCATCGGTCAGGTTGATCACGCGGCGGCGGCTGCCACGGCGGATCCAGTCCAGCGCGAAGAGCCGGTCCATCAGGGCGGCCCCCAGCGCTCCGGCGAGGTGGTGGCGCTGCTCGGTCCAGTCCACGCAGTAGCGGATCAGCCGGCGGCGCCCGGCGAGCTCGTCCGCGTCCACGCCGAACGCCGCCAGCTCCGCGCGCCCCGGGGCCGTCAGCCGGTACGTGGTGTCCTTGCCCGGGGCCGAGAGCCGGTCGCCCGCCGCCGTCTCGGGATGGAAGCGCCCGTCGCCGCCCGCCAGGACCCCGCGCTCCAGCAGCGCCGCCATCAGGGCCACCCCGAGGGCGCCCGCGACATGGTCGTAACAGGTGCGCGCCCGGCGCAGGGCGTGTGCGTGGGTGCTCTGCCGCAGCGAGGTGACGGGCAGCGGCGGGGCGATCCTGGCCAGCGCCTCGAGCGCCTCGCCGACGGCGGGACCGGTCAGCCGGTAGTACCGATGCCGCCCATGCCGCTCGACCCGCACCACCCCGGCCTCCAGCAACTTGGCCAGATGCCCACTCACCGTGGAAGCACTGACCCCGGCCTCACCGGCCAGCACGCTGGCGGGCAGCGCACGCCCCTCCAGCAGCGCCCGCAGAACGCGGGCACGGGACGGGTCGGCGATCGCCGCGGCCGCGCGAGCGATGTCGGCGTCACGGGCATCCGTGGTGGTGGCCATGGCTCCAGCGTAGGACGGGTTCGCTTCGGCGAGGGCCGAAGTGTGGCGGGGATGGTTCGTGCATCCTCGGCGGCGCGGACCGCGTCGCGGCGCCTTGCGCTGCGCGTGGCGGGTTGGGCTGCGCGTGGCGCCTTGCGCTGGGCGCGGCGGGTTGGGCTGCGCGTGGCGGGTTGGGCGCTTGGCCCTACGAGCCTCTGGTCGCCTACCCCCCGAGCTTCGGCGGGGGCCAGGGGCGGAGGGACGCGCCGTGGCCCCTGCCCTGCTCGCCGCGGGCTTGGGCTTGCGCCTTTCGGGCCGGAGCTTCGTCGTACGTGCCGTGCCACGAAGCGTGGCGTGCGGCCGCGTGCATCTCGGCGGCGTGGGCCGCGCCGCGGCGCCTTGGCCTCCGCGCCTTGCGCTGCGCGCCTCGGGCTGGACGCCTCGCCATACGCGTCTCCGGGCGCGGGCTGCGGGCTCCGGGCTGCGGGCTACGGGGCGCCCGGGGCCGGACAGACCGGGGCAGGGGCGAGGGCCGAGCCATGGGGCCCTCGTTCGCGCTTCCCGTGCGTCCTGGGCGCGCCATGGTTCGGTCGGTACCGATAGGGATCAGGCGTGAGGCTGGAGGCATGAGGACGTACCGCTCCACACACCGGCCTCCGCGATCCTCGGACCTGCCCGTGATGGGTGCCGTGCGGAAGGGGCCGCTGCTTGCCATCTGCCTTGGCTACTTCCTGGTCATCCTCGACGTCACCGTCGTCAATGTGGCCGTGCCCCGCATCGGGGCCGGGCTGGGGGCCGGGTCGTCAACATCCCGCTGGGCGCGCTCGCCATCTGGCTCACCGTCCGCCATGTGCCCGCCACGCGCCCGCGCGCGGAGCGTCCGTCGCTGGACCTCGCCGCCCAGCTCACCGGCGTCGGCGCGGTGGCCGCCCTGACGGCCGGGCTGAACGAGGCGGGCGGGCGCGGCTGGACCGATCCGCTGGTGCTTGGCGCGCTGGCGGCCGCGCCACTCGCCGGGGCGCTGTTCCTGTGGCTGGAGCGGCGCGCGGCGGCGCCCGCGCTGCCACCGCGTCTGCTGACCGGTTTCCGGTTCCCGGCCGCGCTGGCCGTGGGGGTGCTGCTCAACCTCGGCTTCTACGGGCTGCTCTTCCTCACCACCCTCTACTTCCAGCGCCACCGGGGCTGGGACCCGCTCGCCACCGGTCTGGCCCTGCTGCCGATGGGCGCGCTGGTGGCGGCCGCGTCGCCGCTGTCCGGGCGGGTCGCGGCGCGCGTCGGCACCCACGTCCCGGCCGTGGCCGGGCTGCTGACCGGGGCCGTGGGGCTGCTCGGCTGGGCGGCCGTGGGGCCGAACACGCCGTACGCGCTGCTGGTCGTGCCGCTGCTGCTGACCGGGTTCGGCACCTCGTTCACCATGCCGTCGGCGACGATCGCCGCGATGGAGGCCGCGCCGCACGAGGTGCGCGGCGCGGCGTCGGGCGCCTTCAACGCGGCGCGGCAACTGGGCAGCGCCATTGGCGTGGCCCTGTTCGGAACCCTCGCGGCAGCGTCCGCGAACTCCGCCTTCTACGCCGGGATGCGGCTCTCCGCCGTGATCGCGGCTGGATGCTTCGTATGCGGCGCGATCCTGGCGGCGCTGTCCGGGTCCGCCGCCCGCACCACGCCCAACCCCTCCGCTACGGACGCGTCTTGACGCACAGTCGCGCAGCGCGCGGGCCCCGGTGACCCTGCGCCCTGCGGGCGTGCCCCAGGCCGCCACGGCGGCACCGGGCCGGGCCCGGTGCCGGAACTCGCGCCGGACCCGACTCCCGGCGAGGCGCCCAGCCGGACCAGCCGCGTGCCGTCCGGCCGTGTGCCGTCCGGCCGTGTGCCGTCCGGCCGTGTGCCGTCCGGCCGTGTGCCGTCCGGCCGCGAGCCGCGTGCCGCGGGGGAGCCTGGGCCTCGGCGGGCCCGCCGAGCACCGCGCGGATGGCGCCGGTCGGGCCGCCGCGCCGCGGGTGTCGGTCCTCCCTGGCCGCGGGCCGTGACGGGAGCCTGACCTCAGTGGTGAACCCCCGCACGGGCCCCGCGTCAGGCCGCCGCTGCGGGCAAGGTGCCCGGATTCGTGTCGGAGCCCGAGTCCGGTGGGGCGCCGAAGTCGCTGAGGACTGCTCGGGCGGCTCGGCGGCCGGAGGCCAGGGCGCCTTGGACCGTGCTGGAGTCGCGGTGGTCGCCGCAGACGTAGAGCCCGGACAGCAGTCGCACCGGGCGGCGTGGGTCGTGGGGTGCGGGCATGGCCGGGACGGCGTATGGGTCGTGGTGGGCGGCCAGCAGGTCCCAGGCCGCCGTCGACGTCCCGTACACCGCCGCCAGTTGGGCCCGGACGGCCCGGTCGAGCTCGGCGGTCGGCAGCGCGGCGGAGGTGCCCAGCACCGTGGAGGTGATCAGTACCCGGCCGGGCGGGGTGCGCGAGGGGTCCACCTCGCTGGCCACCATCGTGTGGGCCACCGGGCCCCCGCCGCCCGCGGCGAGTATCAGCGCGGGCTCGCGCAGCGGCGGCCGGTCGGCGGTGTGGTGCACCACCGTGACCGGGTGGAAGGCCGGTACCCGCAGCCCGGGCAGCAGCCCGGCCGCGTCGTGCGCCCCGGTGGCCACCAGCACCGCACGGCAGCCGAACTCGCCGTGTTCGGCGGTGGCCACGGCGGTGGTGGAGGCCGATATGGCCCGGACGCCCGTACGGACCGTTCCCGGCGGCAGCGCGGCCGCGAGCAGTTCGGGGACGGTGGACGCGCCGCCCGCCGGGAGGCAGAGGCGGCCGCGTGCGTAACCGCGCAGCGCCAGGTCGGCGCAGCGGCTGGAGGTGGTGAGGTCCGGGTCGCTCAGCAGTGAGACGAGCAGCGGACGCAGCACTCCCTCGACCGTACGAGCAGGTAGGCCCCGCCCCCCCAGGGTCTCGGAGACCGGCCGGTCGGGGCGGGCGAGCAGGCGGTCCGCGGGCAGGGCGGCGAGCCTGCCGAGCGCGGCACCGAGTCGGGCCTGATCGAGCCCGCTGCCGAGCGGCGCGCGGGCGGCGTTCGCGAGGGCGCGTGCCGTGGTGAATGCGCCCCTCATGCTCCGGGGCGTGTCCACCCGGTGCGTACGGCCCTCGCTGTGGACCAGCACCCCCTGGGCGAAGGGGCGCAGGGCGAGGGCGCTGAGCCCCGGAGTGCGCCGCAACTCCGGGAACGAGGTGTTCATCAGATGGCCGGTGCGGTCCAGCCGGAAGCCGTCCACGGTCTCGGTGGTCATCCGTCCGCCCACGTGGGGCGCGGCCTCGAGCACCGTGACCGCGACTCCCGCGCCGGTCAGCCGGTGGGCCGCGGCCAGCCCCGCGAGCCCGGCGCCGACGATGACGACGTCCGTGCGGTGCGCGCGCTTGAGCACGTGTCCTCCCCGAGGTCGGTGCGTCCGTCACGGGGGCTGCTGCCCCGACCGGCGGTCCGGATGCGTGGGTCCCGCGAGACGGCTCGGCGAGACGGTCATGACAGTACGGACAAAAACGGTCGATGCCAGACGCGCATCGACCGGGCACGGGCGCACACCGGTCGCACACCAGTCGCACACCGCCATCGAACGGTCCGCGACCGGGGGAGGGGGGAGAGCGGGAGGGGACGACGAGCGCCCAACTCCCTTACGTGAGCGCCGCCTTGATCGCCGCTTCGACATGCGGGCAGGCGAACGTGAAGCCGGAGTCCAGGAGGCGGCGAGGGACGGCCCGGACGCTGCCGAGGACGTCTCCGGACATCTCACCCAGGGCGATCCGGAGCGCGGGCGCGGGCACCGAGAAGAGCGTGGGGCGGCCCAGCGCCCGGCCCATGGCGGCCGTGATCTCGCGGTTGGTCACCGGTGTCGGCGCGGTGAGGTTGACCGGCCCGGTGAGCTCGGGCGTGTCGAGGATGTGGCGCAGCGCGGCGATGTGGTCCCGCAGCGCGATGAAGCTCCAGTACTGCCGGCCGCTGCCCATCCGCCCGCCGAGCCCCAGCTTGAACAAGGGGAAGAGCTTCCCCCACGCCCCGCCCTCGGCGGAGACCACCAGACCGGTCCGGGCGAAGACCGTACGGACGCCCGCCTCCTGCGCCGCGGTCGCCGCCTCCTCCCAGTCCTGGCAGAGATCCGGAAGGAAACCGTGGCCGGGGGGCGCACTCTCGTCGACCGCGCGCTCCCCGGTGTCACCGTAGAACCCCACCGCGCTCCCGCTCACCAGCACCCGCGGCGGGGTGTCCAGCGAGGCGATCGCCTCGGCGATGGCCGCGGTGCCCAGCACCCGGCTCTCCCGGATCTCCTTCTTGTACGCGTCGGTCCAGCGCCGGTCGCCGACGCCCGCGCCCGCGAGATGGACCACGGCCTCACAGCCCATCAGCCCGGAGGTGTCCACCCACTCCCGCCGCGGGTCCCACTCCACCTCGTCCTCCGCACGCGATGGACGCCGCACCAGACGCACCACCTGGTGGCCGTCCTCGCGCAGCGAGCGGACGAGTGCCGTGCCGATGAGCCCGGAGGAACCGGTGACCGCGATACGCATGGCCCCATCCTGCCCTCGATCACGGGAGGGATGTCGGACAACGGGCGGGCGTGGCACAGTGATCCGCATGTCCCAGCCCTACGACCTGTCCCGACCGCCCCGACCGCCCCAAGCGCCGCAACCGTCCCAGCGGTCCGAGCTGATCATCCGACCCGCCGTGCTCGACGACGACACGGCGCTGGCCGAGCTCGACCGCCGTACCTGGTCGCCCCTGCATGCCGTACAGCCGAAGCCGCAGCCGCCGTACGACCCCTTCTTCACCCTGCACAACCGCGTCGAGCAGATCCTCGTGGCCGAGCTCGCCGGGTCTCCCGTCGGCTACCTACGGCTCGTGCCGCCGACCCCGCTGGCCTGCAACGCCCATGTCCGCCAGATCCAGGGGCTCGCGGTGGACGAGCGGGTGCGGGGGAAGGGCGTGGCGCGGGCGCTGCTCGGCGCCGCGTACCAGGAGGCGCGGCGGCAGGGCGCGACCCGCATGACCCTGCGGGTGCTGGGCCACAACACGCCCGCACGGCGGCTGTACGCGTCGGAGGGGTTCGCGGTGGAGGGAGTGCTGCCGGGGGAGTTCCTGCTGGAGGGGGAGTACGTGGACGATGTGCTGATGGGGCGCCCGCTGGACGGCTGAGGCGCCGCCTCGCGTCACGCCCGCACAACAAGGCTGTGGGTCAGGCCCTGAAGCGCTCCCACAGCCGCGGATACCGCTCCGCCAGTACCGCCTCGCTCTCGAATTCGAGGGGCTCCCCGATCGGTTCCCGGGGCATGGGCGAGAGCCCCAGCTCCGGCAGGGGCGCACCGGTCAGCCGCTCGTACGCCTCGTCCGCCGCGTACCCCAGGTCCTCGCAGTCGCCGTCCACCTGCTCGTCGAAGTCCTCGAGCAGATCGGCGAGCGCGTCCGGATCGTGCAGCGCGCCCTCGAAGATCTCCCGGCCCTGGCCGATCAGCCAGTAGCGGAACGCCTCGAAGGCATCCTCGCTGACCCCGCCGAGCAGCACCCAGGCGGCGCCCCACACATCCCAGCGGTACGCCCGGTTGGAGCGGGCCTCGAAGTGCCGGGCGAAGTCAAGCACCGCGTCGGGGTCGAGCTGTGACAGCCGCTCGACGAGCAGGTCGGACTGTTCCTCGGGGTCGCCGTCCGCGGCCTCCCGAGCGCTGTCGACCAGCCCCCAGAACTCCGTCTCGTCCATCATCACGGGACCAGGATCGGCCCTCCCGCGCACCCCCGCACGCGGAACGGGCCGGATGCGGTCGCCGCGCGATACCGGACAGCGGATGTCGGATTTCCCTGCGAAGGTCGACCCGTGGTCGGCCCCGGGAAGCCCGGGTCGACCACGTCACCCAACAAGGCATTCACGCGGCATCCACACCGAGAGGACGTATCGAACGTGAGCACACAGGGCGCACTGGCGGGCCGGGTCGCGCTCGTCGCGGGGGCGACGCGCGGCGCGGGCCGGGCGATGGCCGTCGAGCTGGGCGCGGCCGGAGCCACCGTCTACGCGACGGGGCGCACCACCCGCGATCGGATCAGCGAGGTGGGGCGGGCCACCGAGACCATCGAGGAGACGGCGGAGCTGATCACGGCCGCCGGTGGCACGGGCATCGCGGTCCCGACGGACCACCTCGAGCCCGAGCAGGTCCGGGCGCTGGTGGAGCGGATCGACCGGGAGCAGGGCCGGCTGGACGTCCTGGTCAACGACGTATGGGGCGGTGAGGCGCTGATCGAGTTCGGCAAGAAGACGTGGGAGACGAATCTGGCGGGCGGGCTGCGGATGCTCCGGCTCGGCGTCGAGACCCACCTCATCACCGGCTACTACGCGCTGCCGCTGCTGATCCGGAACCCGGGCGGTCTGGTGGTCGAGGTGACAGACGGAAACGAGGAGTTCAACAAGACCTACCGTGAGAACCTCTTCTACGACCTCGCCAAGAACGCGCCCATCCGCACCGCCTTCGGGCTCGCCGAGGAGCTGAAGGAGTTCGACGGCACGGCGGTCAGCGTCTCGCCGGGCTTTCTGCGCTCCGAGCAGATGCTGGACCACTTCGGGGTGACGGAGGAGAACTGGCGGGACGCGGTGGAGAAGGAGCCGCACTTCGCCATCGCCGAATCGCCGCGCTTCGTCGGGCGCGCGGTCGCCGCGCTCGCCGCCGACCCGGACCGGGCGCGGTGGAACGGCAAGTCCGTCTTCAGCGGGGAGCTGGCCAAGGTCTACGGCTTCACCGATCTGGACGGCTCCCGGCCGGATGCCTTCGGCTACTTCCGGGACGTCGTCTTCGGCGGTAAGGAGGGCACGGCCGCCGACTACCGATAGGGCTGCGCCTTGTCCATACGGCCTACCGGTACAGCTCCGCCGTACGGCGTGCCGCCTCCGCGAAGAGCGCCCGCAGCTCCGGCGGCCCCAGCACCTCCGCCTCCGGGCCGAGCCCGAGCAGCTGGGCGAGTGCGACCTCGTACGACTCGACGGGCAGGGTGACGGTGAGCCGCCCCTGCCCGTCGGGCTCCCCGGCCTCGCGTACGGCCTCCTCGGCCGCCACCCGGTCCGTGACATGCGGCAGCCGCCGGGCCCCGGCCGGGGTCAGCCGTACGACGGCCCGCTCCCGCAGGATCGAGCGGGCGAACTGCTCGGCCCGCTCCTCCCAGAAGGCGGGCAGGTCGAACTCCTCGTCCCGGGTGTAGCGGGCGCCGGTCGGTTCCACGGCGGCGAAACGATCCACCCGGTACACCCGGAAGCCGCCCTCCGCACGGGCCGCGAGATACCAGACGCCCGCCTTGAGCACGAGCCCGTACGGTTCCAGCTCCCGCCGGACCTCCGCGTCCCGGCGCCGGTAGCGGACGGCGATCCGCAGATCGTCCCAGACCGCGTCGGCGATGCCCGGCAGCAGCTCCGGCGCCTCCGGCTCCCGCCACCAGCCCGGGGCGTCGAGGTGGAACCGCTGGGCCACCGTGTGGGAGGCGTCCCGCAGCTCCGGGAGCAGTGCGGCGGACACCTTCAGCCGGGCGGCGGAGGCGGCGTCCGCGAGCCCCATCTCGCGCAGCGCGGAGGGCACACCGGACAGGAACAGCGCCTCGGCCTCGGTCCGCCCGAGGCCGGTCAGCCGGGTGCGGTAGCCGCCGATGAGCCGGTAGCCCCCGGCTCGGCCCCGGTCCGCGTAGACCGGGATCCCCGCCTCGGACAGCGCGGCGGCGTCCCGCGTCACGGTGCGCTCGGAGACCTCCAGCTCCCGCGCCAGCTCGGCCCCCGTGATCGAGGGCCGAGCCTGGAGCAGAAGCACCATCTTGATGAGCCGAGCAGCACGCACGGCCCCATGATGCCGTGCCCTCCGGGCGAGCGCCGGACCATGGCGGGCTCCCCGGCGCCGGATGCCGCCCAGGA
>NZ_JAAAYH010000346.1:0-9674 GCF_018035285.1 Streptomyces sp. MK37H
GAGACTCTTCGCCGCCGTGTTGCCGCCGGAGGCGGCCGTCGCCGAGCTGGCCGCGCGGGTCAAGGCGCTCCGGGCGCTGCCGGGGGCGGACGGGCTGCGCTGGACCGAGCGGGAGGGCTGGCACTTCACGCTCGCCTTCTTCGGCGAGGTGGCCGAGGACGTGCTGCCCGAGCTGCACACCCGGCTGGCCCGCGCAGCCCATCGGCACCACCCTCATGGGCTGCGGCTCGCGGGCGGCGGCCGGTTCGACGACCGGGTGGTGTGGGTGGGCGTCGACGGCGACAGCGAGGCCCTGCGGCGGCTGGCCGACTCCGCCGAGGCGGGGGGCCGACGGGCCGGGGTCCCGATGGACCGGCACCGCCCGTACCACCCGCATCTGACCATCGCCCGCGCCCGCTCCTCGCGTCACGGCTCCCCGCGCCAAGGCTCCGCCACCAGCCTCGCGCCGTACGTGGACGGGCTCACGGACTTCGCGGGCCGGGAGTGGACCGTGGGCGAGCTCAGCCTGGTGCGCAGCCATCCACCGGCCCCGGGCGTCCCCGGGCAGCAGCCGCGCTACGAGGTGGTGGCGGCCTGGCCGCTGGGGCACTGAGCGGTCCGGCTAATCTCGAGGTGTGGACCCCAAGACCAGAAACATGATCATGAGCGGCGCGCTGGTGCTGATTCTCGTCGTCGTCGCCGCGGCGGCCGCGCTCGGAGGCTGAACGCGAGGGGGCGTGGACCGCCGCGCGGCCCACGCCCCCTCTTTACCAAGCGCCTCCGGGCTATCAGGAGCCTCTCGGCTACCAGGCGAACGCCTCCGGCGACGGCCCCGGACCCGGGAAGATCTCGTCCAGCTCCGCCAGCACCTCCTCGCCCAGCTTCAGCTCCGACGCCCGTACTGCCGACGCCAGCTGCTCGGCCGTGCGCGGGCCCACGATCGGACCGGTGACCCCGGGCCGGGTGAGCAGCCAGGCCAGGGCCGCCTCGCCGGGCTCGATGCCGTGCTTGGCCAGCAGGTCCTCGTACCGCTGGATCTGATCGCGCACGGTCGCGTTCTTCAGCGCGTCGGCGCTGCGTCCGGACGTGCTGCGCGAACCGCCGCCCTCGCGCTCCTTGCGGAGCGCCCCGCCGAGCAGCCCGCCGTGCAGCGGCGACCAGGGGATGATGCCCACGCCGTAGCCCTGCGCGGCCGGGATGACCTCCATCTCGGCGCGGCGCTCGGCCAGGTTGTACAGGCACTGCTCGCTGACCAGCCCGTACGAACCACGGCGGGCCGCGGCCTCATTGGCCTGGGCGATGTGCCAGCCCGCGTGGTTGGAGGAGCCCGCGTAGATGATCTTGCCCTGCTGTACGAGGACGTCGATGGCCTGCCAGATCTCGTCCCACGGGGTGGAGCGGTCCACGTGGTGGAACTGGTAGAGGTCGATGTAGTCCGTGCCGAGCCGCTTGAGGCTGGCGTCCACGGCCCGGCGGATGTTCACGGCCGAGAGCTTGTCGCTGTTGGGCCAGGGCTCACCCTCGGCGGCCATGTTTCCGTACACCTTGGTCGCGAGGACCGTCTTCTCGCGCCGCCCGCCGCCCTTGGCGAACCAGCTCCCGATGATTTCCTCGGTGCGGCCCTTGTTCTCGCCCCAGCCGTACACATTGGCGGTGTCGAAGAAGTTGATGCCCGCGTCGAGCGCGGCATCCATGATCGAGTGGCTGTCGGCCTCCTCCGTCTGCGGACCGAAGTTCATGGTGCCGAGGACGATACGGCTGACCTTGAGACCTGTGCGTCCGAGCTGCGTGTACTCCATGGGGATCAGCCAAGCCGTTGGAGTGCGCTCTAATCAAGGGGGGCGGGCCGGGTGCTCGGTCATCCGCGGCGGCAGGGCCCTGGCCGGGAATTCCTTGTGGAAAACCCGAAAGCCCGCTTTTTGGCCCCCCGTGCGGTCAAAAAGCGGGCGTCTTGGGGTTTGCGGCTCCGGTCGGAATTCAATCGAGCATGATCGCCGGATGTGGCCGCTGAATGGGGTCGCCGAATGCGACCGGTATTTTCGGATTACCGGGCTGCGCGGGACTTCATAAAGCCGAGAACGCCCAGGGCCAGGGCCATCAGTGCGCCGATCAGGACCATGTAGAGCCCCGGGCCCGCGGTCATGTCGTACAGCTTCGCGGCCTGCTCCGCCGCCTTCTCCGCGACCTGCTGCGACACCCCCTCCTCGTCCTTCAGCTTCTGGACGACCAGCCGCTCGGGGTCCGCCATGTTGATGACCGCGACAATGGCCATGGCCAGCCCCAGAACGCCGCCGACCAGGTAGAGCGCCGCCTTCTTGGTGGCCATGGCGGCGATGAACAGGATCGCCGCGACCAGGGCGATGATCAGCGTGATGATGCCGTCGCCGTCGATGCCCTTGATGCCCCCGGTGGCGCCCTCGGCGTCGGAGATCACCCAGTTCACCATGGAGCCGACCAGCGCGATGACCGAGCCGACGATCGCGAAGATCGCGATCTTCTTGGACGGCGCGGCCGGTGCCGCACCGTGGTTCGGGGCACCGGCGGAATGCGTGGGCGGTGCGGTTTGCGCATAAGAGGACTGGCTGTATTCGCTCATGAGCTCAGACCGTAAGCGGGGCCTTTCTGCATTGCAATGCCGCCGCCCGCTATGCCGTCAATGACCGATAAATTTCTCGCCGAAATAATCCCCGGATGAGATCAAATAATCTCGGGGTTATTTCGGAGTGGCCGCCCGCACAAATAATTGACAGACGTTATCTGCCCGTGATCGCGGAAGTCATGCGCGATCACAGAAGTCATGCCGTGGCGGAAGGCGGAAGGCGGAAGGCGGAAGGCGGAAGCCATGCCCGGGCGGAAGCCAGGCGTGGCCGGAGGGGGCCCTCGGCGTGGTTCCGGCGCCGGACGCCCCCGGCGGGATGGCAGGCTTGGGCCCATGCGTCCGCTTCCGTTCGTACTCGGTGCCGCCGCGCTGCTGGCCGTGTCCGCAGCCGCCCCGGCCGCCGCCGACGACTCGTCGTCGCCGTCCCCCTTCACGATCCAGGATTCACGGATCACCGAGTCCAGCGGCCTCGCCGCGAGCCGTCTCCACCCCGGCGTCTACTGGACGCACAACGACAGCTCGGACGGCCCGTACGTCTACGCCGTGGACGGCAGGACCGGGAAGACGGTCGCGCGAGTCACCCTGCGCGGGATAGGGGATCCCCGCGATGTGGAAGCGATCTCGATAGGGCCGGACGGCAATATCTACGTCGGCGATATCGGCGACAACCTGGGCGGTCAGTGGTCCCATGTGTGGATCTACCGCTTCCCGGAGCCGAAGCAGCTGAAGGACACCACCGTCACCGCGACCCAGTTCACCGTCAAGTACCAGGGCGGGCCGCGCAACGCCGAGGCGCTGATGGTCCATCCCAAGACGGGCCGCGTCTACATCGCCAGCAAGAGCGACGAGGACGGCGGGCTGTACGCCGGACCGACCACGCTGAGCCCCTCCGGAGTGAATGTCTTCCAGCGGGTCTCCGACATCGGCATGGAGGTCACGGACGGGGCGTTCTCCCCGGACGGCACCCGGCTGGTGCTCCGCGGCTACTTCTCGGCCGCCGAGTACCGCTGGCGGAACGGAAAGCCGACGCGGCTGGAGGAGGAGCCGGGGCTGCCGCTGCAGCGGCAGGGCGAGTCGGTCACCTTCACCCCGGACGGCGGCACCCTCATGTACGGCACCGAGGGCGCGGGCTCCAAGGTGACGCCGGTGGACCTCGGCGGGGAGCTGCTGCCGGACGCCACCGCGAAGGAGCAGAAGAAGAACGGGGAGTACTCCGACCGCGTCGACGGCAAGCTCACCGACGACGACAAGAACGGCAACCTGGTCAAGGCCGGGCTCACCTTCGTCGGCGCGCTGGTGGTGTTCCTCGGCCTGCGCAAGCTCTTCCGCCGGAGCTGATCCTGGGGCTGATCGTCAACGTACGCGAAGGGGCCCGCGGCTGGTCGGCCGCGGGCCCCTTCGCGTACGGGCGTACGAAAGTGTGTGTCAGAGGTGCTCGATGACGTAGTCCACGCACGCCGTCAGGGCCTCGACGTCCGCCGGGTCGACGGCCGGGAACATCGCCACCCGGAGCTGGTTGCGGCCCAGCTTGCGGTACGGCTCGGTGTCCACGATGCCGTTGGCCCGCAGCGCCTTGGCGACCGCGGCGGCGTCGATCTCCTCGTTGAAGTCGATCGTGCCGACGACCTGCGACCGCTTGGCCGGGTCGGCCACGAACGGGGTGGCGAACTTGGACTCCTCGGCCCAGCCGTACAGCGTGCGCGAGGAGGTCGCGGTGCGCCGAACCGCCCAGTCCAGGCCGCCCTGGCCGTTGATCCACTTCAGCTGGTCGTCGAGCAGGAAGAGCGTCGCCAGCGCCGGGGTGTTGTACGTCTGGTTCTTCAGCGAGTTGTCGATCGCGGTCGGCAGCGAGAAGAACTCGGGGACGTGCCGGCCGGAGGCGTGGATCCGGGCGGCGCGCTCCAGTGCGGCGGGCGAGAAGACGCCGATCCACAGACCGCCGTCGGCCGCGAAGGACTTCTGCGGCGCGAAGTAGTAGACGTCCGTCTCGGCGATGTCGACCGGCAGACCGCCCGCCCCGGAGGTGGCGTCCACCAGCACCAGCGCGCCCTCGTCGGCACCGGCCACCCGCTGGATGGGCATGGCGACACCGGTGGACGTCTCGTTGTGGGTGAAGGCGTAGACGTCGGTGCCGCTCTCGGCGCGCGGCTCCGGGTGGGTGCCGGGGTCGGAGGTGATCACCGTGGGCTCCTCGAGCCACGGCGCCAGCTTCGCCGCCTTGGCGAACTTCGAGGAGAACTCGCCGAAGGACAGGTGCTGCGACTTGGAGTCGATCAGCCCGTGGGTCGCGATGTCCCAGAAGGCGGTGGAGCCGCCGTTGCCCAGGATGACCTCGTACCCCTCCGGGAGTCGGAAGAGCTCGCGCACCCCTTCGCGTACGGCGCCGACCAGGTTCTTGACCGGGGCCTGGCGGTGGGAGGTGCCCAGCAGGGAGCTTCCGGTCGCGGCCAGGGCGCTCAGCGCCTCGGTGCGCACCTTGGAGGGGCCCGAGCCGAAGCGTCCGTCGGCGGGCTTGATGTCATCGGGAATCCGGATCTCAGCCACGAGCCGAAGCCTAATCCGTCGGCCGCCGCGGTCCGACCGTCCGTCCAGCGGGTGAGACGGTATGTCCACATCCTGTTGACGCGCGAGGATGTTCCGGTATAGGGGCCGATCGCGGAACATGGCGGCCGTAAGGCGGCCATGCGGGTCATGCATGCCGACCATGAAGCGGCCATGAATCGGAATTGGACATTCTCAACGGCCGCCTCGCCGTGGACCATGGAGGGCATGGCTGATCACCAGGCAGACGAGCTGGAGCAGGCGCTGCGACGAGCCGTTCGCGGGGACGTCTCCTTCGATACGGCGAGCCGGGCCCTGATGACCATGGACGCGTCGAACTACCGGCGGGTCCCCGCCGGGGTGGTCGCGCCCCGCGACGCCGACGATGTGGCGGCGGTGCTGGCCGTGTGCCGGGAGCGCGGGGTGCCGGTGGTCGCGCGCGGCGGCGGGACCTCGATCGCGGGACAGGCCACCGGGCTCGGCGTCGTCCTCGACTTCACCCGCCATATGCGCGGCATCCTCTCGCTCGACCCCGAGCGGCGCACCGCCGTCGTCCAGCCGGGCGTGATCTGCGACGACCTCCGTACGGCGGCCGGCGCCCACGGGCTGACGTTCGGCCCCGACCCGTCCACCCACAGCCGCTGCACCCTCGGCGGCATGATCGGCAACAACTCCTGCGGCTCCCACTCCGTGGCCTGGGGCACCACCGCCGACAACGTCCACGAGCTGGACGTCCTCACCTACGGCGGGGAGCGGGTGCGCGCCGCCCAGGGCCTCCACGACCTGCCCGCCCGGCTCCGCGACGGCATACGGTCCCTGGCCGGTCAGCATCTGGCCCTGCTGCGCACCGGCTTCCCCGAGCTGCCCCGCCGGATCTCCGGCTACGCCCTGGACGAGCTGCTGCCCGAGAAGAACGCCGACCTCGCCCGTGCCCTCACCGGCAGCGAGGGCACCCTCGGCGTGGTGACCGAGGCGACCGTAAGGCTGGTGGAGGCGCCCGGCGCCCGCGCCCTGGCCGTGCTCGGCTACCCCGACGAGAGCGCCGCGGCCGAGGCCGCGCACACCCTGCTGCCGTACGGTCCGCTGACCGTCGAGGGCATGGCCGCCGACCTGGTCGCCGGGGCGACCGGGCTGCCCAAGGGCGGCGCCTGGCTGTTCGTGGAGGTCGGCGGCGCCACCCGCGAGGAGGCGCTCTCCCGCGCCCAGGAGGTGGCCCGCGCCGCCGCCGAGGCCACCACGGACCACACCGTGGTCGCCGATCCGGCCGGGCAGCGCGCCCTGTGGCGGGTGCGCGAGGACGCCTCCGGGACCGCCACCCGACTGCGTATTCCGGGTAGGGCCGACGGCGCAGAGGCCTGGCCCGGCTGGGAGGACTGCGCGGTGCCGCCGCCCCGGCTCGGCGCGTATCTGCGCGACTTCCGCGCCCTGATGGCCCAGCACGGGCTGCGCGGCACGCCGTACGGGCACTTCGGGGACGGCTGCATCCACGTCCGCATCGACTTCGACCTGCTGACCGAGCCCGGCATCCGGGTCTTCCGCGACTTCTCGGCCGACCTCGCCGATCTCGTCGTCGCCCACGGCGGCTCGCTCTCCGGCGAACACGGCGACGGCCTGGCCCGCGCCGAGCTGCTGCCGCGCATGTACGGGACGGAGATGGTCGGCCTCTTCTCCCGCTTCAAGGACCTGTGGGACCCGGAGGGCGGCCTCAACCCCGGCGTCCTGGCCCGCCCGCAGCGCCTGGACCAGAACCTGCGCTTCGATCCGCTGCCGAGGCGCCCAGTGGACGTCGAGTTCGGCTATCCGCACGACAAGGGCGACTTCTCGGCGGCGGTCCGGCGCTGTGTGGGCGTCGCCAAGTGCCGTAACGAGTCGGTGTCCGGCGCCGGGGTGATGTGCCCGTCGTACCGCGTGACCGGCGAGGAGAAGCACTCCACACGCGGCCGCGCCCGGCTGCTGCACGAGATGCTCGCGGGCGAGGTCGTCCAGGACGGCTGGCGCTCGGAGGAGGTGCGGGACGCCCTCGACCTGTGCCTGTCCTGCAAGGGCTGCCGCAGCGACTGCCCGGTGGAGGTCGACATGGCCACCTACAAGGCGGAGTTCCTGCACCACCACTACGAGGGCCGGCTGCGCCCCGCCGCCCACTACTCGATGGGCTGGCTCCCGGTGTGGCTGCGCGCGGCGTCCCTCCTGCGGGCGGCCCCGGCGGCCAACGCGCTGGCCGGGGTGAGCCCACTCGCCACCCTGGCCAAACGCCTGGGCGGCATCGCCCCCGAACGCGACATCCCGGAACTGGCCCACGAGCCCTTCACGAGGTGGTGGCGCGACCGGGTCCGCGAGGCGGCGCGCGAGACAGGAGCCGGACCGGTATCCGAACCGGGGCGGCCCGCGCACGGGCGGACCGTCGTCCTCTGGCCGGACACCTTCACCAACCACCTCTCCCCGTCCGTCGGCCGGTCGGCGGTCGCCGTGCTGGAGGCGGCCGGGCTGCGGGTGGTCGTCCCGCCGAAGCCCGTGTGCTGCGGGCTGACCTGGGTCTCCACGGGCCAGCTCGACCGCGCCCGCACGGTCATGCGGCGCACCCTGGACGTCATGGCCCCGGCCCTGGACGCCGGGCTCCCGGTGGTCGGCCTCGAACCCAGTTGCACCGCCGCCCTCCGCACCGACCTCCCCGAACTCCTCACCACCGACCCGCGTGCCGCGCGCCTCGCCGAGTCCGTCTCGACGTTCGCCCAGACACTGGAGCGCTACGCCCCCGACTGGCAGCCCCCGAGGATCGACCGTCCCGTCGTCGGCCAGACCCACTGCCACCAGCACGCCGTCCTCGGCGACACCGCCGAACGCCGCCTCCGCGAACGCGCGGGCCTTACGGGCACCTTGAGCGGCAGCTGCTGCGGCCTGGCGGGCAACTTCGGCTTCGAGGACGGCCACTACGAGGTCTCGGCGGCCTGCGCCGAGGAGCAACTGCTGCCATCCGTAAGGGCCGCGGAACCCGGCACGGAGATCCTGGCGGACGGCTACTCCTGCCGCACCCAACTCACCCAGCTGGCGGGCCGGAAGAGCCGCCACCTGGCGGAGGTCCTGGCGGAGCGGTTGCGGTGAGGGGCGGCTCGGCGGGGCGCGGCGCCGCCGCCGTCCGCCGGGCCGGTGGGCGTGGGCTCCGGTGGCTGCTTCCGTGCTCGTCGGCCGGGGCCTCTCCGGACCGCGGGCGGTAGGCGGCAAGATCCCCACCAGTGCGACCCCCGGCGGTCCGCCCCTCCCGGTGCCCCTCTGAAAAACGCTTGATCTGGCGCAACTAATTCATCAAGCGTTTTCCAGAGGGGGGTACCCCACCCCCCTGCTGTCCGGCATCGGCCTCGCCCGCCGGTCACGGAAGCCGCCACTGGCGCCCGCCTCCACCGGCCCGGTGGCCGGCGACGCGGGCTCGGCCCCGGCACCCCTGCCCCGCTGCTCAATTGCGCCGAAGGCGCGAGACGAAAGCCGCACCCGACCGAACCGAGCAGCCCAACGCACCTCACAACGCACGCCTCACAACGCGCACCTCACAAGAGCTGAGCCCCCATCAGCCCAACCGGCTGAATCATGCAAGCGTGCTTGATTGTTTCCCGTCGCGCTGCCACCCTCGCTCGACAAGAACGAAGGACAGCCGACACACGACTGACCCGACGACGGGAGCGACGCGTGTCCGAGACGGAGGCTCTGCTCGGCGATCTGCGGGCGGAGGGGGACGACTTGGACGGCCTGGTGGCCGGCCTCGAGGGCGCGGAGTGGCGTACGGCGACGCCCGCGCCCGGGTGGAGCATCGCGCACCAGATCGCCCATCTCGCGTGGACCGACGAGCGGGCCGTACAAGCCGCCGAGGACCCGCAGGGGTTCGCCGACGAGGTGCGCCGGGCGTGGACCGCGCCGGAGGCGTTCGTGGACGAGGGTGCGGAGCGCGGGGCGGCCGAGCCGCCCGAGGTGCTGCTGGAGCTCTGGCGCGCGGGGCGGGAGCGGTTGCTCCGGACGCTGGCCGCGCAGCCGCCGCGCGCCCGGCTGCCATGGTACGGGCCGCCGATGAGCGTGATGTCGATGGCGACCGCCCGGCTGATGGAGACCTGGGCGCACGGCCAGGACATCGCTGACGCCCTGGGTGTGCACCGGGCCCCCACCGCCCGGCTGCGCCATGTGGCCCGGATCGGGGTCCGGGCGCGGGGCTACGCGTACGCGGCACGGGGGATGGAGCCGCCGGCCGAGGAGTTCCGGGTCGAACTCACCGCGCCGGACGGTGAGGTGTGGGCGTACGGGCCGGAGGATGCGGGTCAGCGGGTCACCGGGCCCGCCCTGGACTTCTGTCTGCTGGTGACCCAGCGGGCCCACCGCGACGATCTCGCCGTACGCGCCGAAGGGCCGGACGCGGACCGCTGGCTGGACATCGCCCAGGCGTTCGCGGGCCCGCCCAGAAAGGGGCGTGCTCCGGGGCAGCGGACGGATCACAAGGGGGGTGGGGACGCCGGAGGCGGCCCCGCAAGCCCCGCCCCGCAGGGCGACGCCTCCGCAGACCCCGCCCCGCAGAGCG
>NZ_JAAAYH010000347.1:0-9647 GCF_018035285.1 Streptomyces sp. MK37H
TGGTCATAGGGGGATATGCCCGCGGCCTGCACACGCCCGTCCCAGGCGTAGCGGTAGGCGTCGGTGCTGGTGCGCGGCGGTGCGAGCAGACCCGTGGCGGCGACCGCCGCGCTGCCCGCGAGCACGAACACCGCGGCCTGGCGGGCGCCCAGGCGGCGGACAGTCCAGGCGGCCGCGGCGAACAGCGCCCAGGCGATGGCGTACCAGCGGGACAGCGTGCCGGGCGCGGTGTGGAAGTCGTCCCTGCGGAAGGTGAGGGCGAGGACGGCGGCCAGCGAGCCGAGCAGCGTGGCCAGAGCGAGCGGGGTGATCCAGCGGTGGGCGGTCCGCACCCGCGCGGGCGAGGCGGTCCGCACCCGCGCGGGCGGGGCGGTCCGCGCCCGCGCGGGCGGATCGGGGCGTCCAGGTGGGCGGGGCTCGTCCGCGCCGTCGGGCGGTGGTGCGGGGCGGTCGCGGGCCGGTGGTCGAGGGCCCGGGACGGAGTGTGCCGGGGGCGCCTGGTCGGGCCCCCGGCCGGTCCACCGGGCGAGTCCGCCGGGCCGCAGCAGGCGGCGCAGCGATGCGGGCACGGCTCAGCGCTCCGTGGCGGACCGGGGCAGGGGCGGTGTGCGGCGCAGCGATACGAACCCGCGGTCCCGCGCGGTCCACTGCTCGACCGGGCTCCAGCCCACCGCGTGTGCGTGGTGCAGCAGCGCCCGGACGCCGACGCGGGCCCAGGGGAAGGCCGTTCCCACGTCGCCCCGGCCGTCGTCCACGCGCACCCGCACCCGCTCGTCCACATCCGCCGCGGCGGTCTCCACGATCAGCAGCCCGTCGGGGGCCATGAGTTGGGCGACGCGCGCCAGCAGGGCGCGTGGATCGCCGCCGATGCCGATGTTGCCGTCGATCAGCAGCGCCGTGCCCCAGCGTCCCTCGCCGGGCAGCGGTTCGAAGACCGAGCGGCACAGCGCGGGCCCACCCGCGCGGACCGTACGGGCGACCGCGGCCTGGCTGACGTCGATGCCCAGACAGGGGCGGCCGTGCAGGGCCAGCGCGGCCACCAGCCGGCCGGGTCCGCAGCCGATGTCGAGTATCGGGCCCTGGCAGCGCCGCAGCACGGTCCGGTCGGCCGTGTCGGCGTCCGCGCACCAGCGTTCGACGTCCAGGGGCAGCATCCAGCCGTCGGCCCGGCGCAGGAACAGCGGCCCCCGGCCCGCGTGGAGCGCTCGGACATAGGGGTCGGCGTGCCAGGGTGCGGCCGCGCGGCGAGCGGGCGTCCGCTCGAGCACCGCTCCGTCGTGCACAGACCCGTCATGTACGAATTCCTCGCGCACCGCTCCGTCGTGTACGGACCCCTCGCGCACCGATCCGTTGCGCACCGTCTCAGCCGTGCTCATCGGGCGGTGGCCCGGGACGACAGACGGGCGAGGGTCCGGGCGAACCGCCCACCCGGGGCGTCGGCCGCCACCAATACGGCGTCCTCCGCCGTGTCCACGTCGCGGAGCATCGGCAGGTCGCGCACCCGCAGCCCCGCGTCCGTCAGCCGATGCCGCTGGGCGGCACCGGTGGTGGCGGTGGACATCGGCACGCCTCGCAGCAGTTCGGGGTCCGGTTCGGCCAGGCCCAACGCCCAGAAGCCACCGTCGGCGGCCGGGCCGAACCAGGCGTCGCAGTCGTGCCGGCTTCCCGGGCTCAGCGCGGGGGCGAGGAGAGCGGGGGTGACCTGCGGGGTGTCCATACCGATCAGCAGGGTGGCGCCCCGGCAGGCGGCGAAGGCCGCGGCGAGCCGTTCGTCCAGACCGCCGTCGCACTGCCCCACCACCTCGAATCCCGGCGGCAGCCACGGCCCGGGCCGGCCATCGAGCACCAGCACCCGGCGACGGGCGGGCATGGCGAGCGCGGCGTGCAGTGTGTCGGCGAGGGACGCCTCGGCGAGTGCGGCGGCCTCGGCGGGGGTGTACGGGGGAGTGAGCCGGGTCTTCACCCGCCCGGGCACCGGTTCCTTGGCGATGATGAGCAGCGTCGTCCCGTCCGCGTGGGCCGCCCGGAAGCCGGACTCGTTGCGGACGTGCGCACCGGCGACCGGACGCCCGTCGGCGGTTCCAGGGCCGGAGTCGAGGCGGTCCGGAGCCGAGGGGGCCTCCGCCGCGTGGGCACCCTCGTGTGGCGCGGCGCTCACCGCGCGGCCCTCGTGGGGGTGGCCAGGTCGCGGGCCTCCGGCGGCTGGCGCAGCACGGCGCGCATATCGCGCACCGTGTGCCAGGTGCCCCGCCAGGTGCCGGTGACCTTCGACTTCCCGGTGCGCGGCCGATACGGCACCTCGCGCTCCTCGATCCGCCATCCGGCGTCGGCGGCTCGCACGACCATCTGCAGCGGGTAGCCGCTGCGGCGGTCGGTGAGGCCGAGAGCGAGCAGCGGTTCGCGCCGGGCGGCCCGCAGCGGGCCCAGGTCGCCCAGTGTGAGGCCGGTGCGCCGCCGCAGCATGCGGGTCAGCGCGAGGTTGCCGAGCCTGGCGTGCACCGGCCAGGCCCCCCGCTCCTGGGGGCGTCGCAGGCCCAGCACGAGGTCGGCGTCGCCCGCCGCCACGGTCCGCACGAAGGCGGCCAGCAGCCCGGGGTCGAGCGAGGCGTCGCAGTCGCAGAAGCAGACGATGTCGGCCTCGGCGGCGAGGAGCCCGGTGTGGCAGGCGGCGCCGAAGCCACGGCGGGGTTCGTGGACGACGGTGGCGCCGTGGGCGCGGGCGATCGTGGCCGAGCCGTCCGTGGAGCCGTTGTCCACGACGATGGCGCGCCAGCCGTCGGGGATGCGGGCCAGCACCCAGGGCAGGGCGGCGGCCTCGTCCAGACACGGCAGTACGACGTCCGCACA
Source organism: Streptomyces sp. MK37H (assembly GCF_018035285.1). Lineage (NCBI taxonomy): Bacteria > Bacillati > Actinomycetota > Actinomycetes > Kitasatosporales > Streptomycetaceae > Streptomyces > Streptomyces sp. MK37H. Next base: position 2,848 of record NZ_JAAAYH010000347.1, read on the forward strand.
GGGGAGGGTCGAGTTCGTCACCCGCACCACACTACGAAGGAGAAACCGACATTTCGGGCTTCAGGTTCTTACGAAACGCGGACGTCGGCCGGGCAGCGGGCTCCCCGGCGCCCCCTGGTGCCGCAGCCGGTGTCACGCTGTGGGGCATGCAGCAGAACCCCTCTCCCACCCGCGTGCTCGTCGTCGACGACGACCCGACCGTGGCCGAGGTCGTCGCCGGGTACCTCGGCCGGGCCGGCTTCGCCGTGGACCGGGCGGCCGACGGCCCCGGGGCGCTCGCCCGTGCCGCCGCCCGCCGGCCGGACCTGGTCGTCCTCGACCTGATGCTCCCTGGCATGGACGGGCTGGAGGTGTGCCGCGCGCTCCGGGACAAGGGCCCGGTGCCGGTCATCATGCTCACCGCGCGCGGCGACGAGGAGGACCGGATCCTCGGCCTGGAGATCGGCGCGGACGACTATGTCACCAAGCCGTTCAGCCCTCGGGAGCTGGTGCTGCGCGTGGAGTCGGTGCTGCGGCGCGGCCGGACCGGTCCGCGGGTCCCCGGCTCGTCCGGCCCCGGCCCCGGCCCGGGCGAGGTGACGCACCGGGCCGGGATCACCCTCGACCCGCTGGCCCGGCGGGCCGCCCGGGACGGCCGGGAGCTCGCCCTGACCGTGCGCGAGTTCGACCTGCTGGCCTTTCTGCTGCGCCATCCCGGGGTGGCCTTCACCCGCGAGGAGCTGATGCGCGAGGTGTGGGGCTGGGACTTCGGCGATCTGTCCACCGTCACCGTCCATGTGCGGCGGCTGCGCGGAAAGGTCGAGGACGATCCCGCCGCGCCCCGGCTCATCCAGACCGTATGGGGCATCGGCTACCGCTTCGACGCCCCGCCCGAGACCGACGACGAGGCCCACGACAAGGCCCACGGCGAGGGGCGCGCGGACCAGGGGCGGGATGAGGGACGGGGGCCGGGCTCCGATGCGTGATGTGCTCCTCATGGCGGTGTTCGCCTTCCTCGGCGCGGCGGCGGCCGGTCTGCTGGGCGCGCTGGCGCTGCGGCTGGTGCGCGGCCGTTCGGTCGCGGTGTCCCTCGCCGTCGTCGCCGCCGTCGCGGTCACGGCGATGCTCACCGGGACGCTGGCCGTCGCCTGGGCGATGTTCCTGTCCCCGCACGACCTGACGGTGGTCACGACCGTCTGCGCCATGGCCGCCGTGGTGTCCCTGGCCACCGCGCTGCTGCTGGGCCGCTGGGTGGTGGCGCGCAGCAACGCGCTGGCCCTCGCCGCCCGCTCCTTCGGGGACGGCGGGAGCTTCGCCGCCCCCGATGGCCAGGCCACCGCCGAACTCGCCGCGCTCGGCCGTGAACTGGCCGCCACCAGCGCCAAACTGGCCGCCTCCCGCGAGCGTGAGCGAGCCCTGGAGTCCTCCCGCCGGGAGCTGGTCGCCTGGATCTCCCACGATCTGCGCACCCCGCTGGCGGGGCTGCGCGCGATGTCCGAGGCGCTGGAGGACGGGGTGGCCCCCGACCCGGACCGCTACCTCCGCCGGATACGCACCGAGGTGGAGCGGCTGAACACGATGGTCGGCGACCTCTTCGAGCTCTCCCGCATCCACGCCGGGGCGCTCTCCCTCGCCCCCACCCGGATCTCCGTCTACGACTTGGTCGGCGACGCCCTCGCCGGGGTCGACCCGCTCGCCCGCGAACTGGGCGTCCAGCTGATCGGCGACCACGTGGACCCCATCCCGGTGGAGGTCGACGGCAAGGAGATGACCCGTGTGCTCGGGAACCTCCTCGTCAACGCGGTCCGCCGCACCCCGGCGGACGGCACGGTCGCGGTGTCCGCCGAGCGCGAGGCGGACACGGTCGTGCTCTCGGTCACCGACGGCTGCGGCGGTATCCCGGAGGAGGACCTTCCGCGCGTCTTCGACACCGGCTGGCGCGGCAGCGACGCCCGCACACCCCCGGCGGGCGCCGGTCTGGGCCTGGCCATCGTCCGCGGCATCGTCGAGGCCCACGACGGCCAGGCGGCGGTCCGCAACGTCGACGGCGGCTGCCGCTTCGAGGTCCGCCTCCCCGCCGCCGCGGTGTGAGGGCCTGGCGCTCCCGGACCACCGCAAAGCAGGGGCCCTGCCCCTCAGCCCGCCGCCACGCGAGAGCTCGGTCTCGCTCAAGCCGCCGTCGCCTGAGCGATCCCGTCTGCCTCGAGTGGCGGCGCCTGAGCCCGCCGCCCCTCACAGCGCGTCGCCCGTCACCAACGTGCCGGGACAACACATCTAGTGCCGCGTCAGTCAAGGTTTGCCCGGTAGCGAGGCGTCCTGGTGCGGTCAGCTGCAAGGCGCCGAATCGGCATCGAGGGGCACCGCCCGGACGAAGTCCGGGGGAGGGCCTACTCGGTCGGTTCGGCAACGCCGCCGGGGGCACCTCCCAGCGGTAGCTGGGGGCGGCCGTGCCAGGGCGGCGAGCGGGGCAAACCTTGGCTGACGCGGCACTAGCCAGGGGGCGTCCGACGGATCGTGACGCCTGCGGCGGGAAGGGGCGGGGAGCGAAAAGACCGCCGGATACCCCGTAGGCGCCCCCGCTCCCCTCACACCCCCGCCCGTTGCGGGGCGCGGGCGAATTCGGTCATGCCCTCGTGGAACGACACCGCCGGGCGCCAGCCCAGCTGGTCGCGGATCCGGCGGGACGAGGCGGTGATGTGGCGTACGTCGCCCAGTCGGTAGCCGCCCGTCACCACGGGCGCGGGGCCGCCGAACGCCATGGCCAGGGCCGTGGCCATCTCGCCCACCGTGTGGGGGTCGTCGCTGCCGGTGTTGTACGCGGTCAGCGCGGACGGGGCCACCACGTCCGGCGCCGCCTCCAGGGCGGCGACATTGGCGGCGGCCACGTCACGGACATGGATGAAGTCCCGGCGCTGGCCCCCGTCCTCGAAGACCGTGGGGGCCTCGCCGCGCGCCAGGGCCGAGCGGAAGAAGGAGGCGACGCCCGCGTAGGGGGTGTCGCGCGGCATCCCCGGCCCGTACACATTGTGGTAGCGCAGTGACACCGCGCGGCCGCCCACCGACCGGGCCCAGGCCGCCGCCAGGTGCTCCTGGGCCAGTTTCGTCGTCGCGTACACATTGCGGGGATCGGCCGGGGCGTCCTCGTCCACCAGGCCGGGCCGCAGCGGGGTGCCGCACTCGGGGCAGAGGGGGTCGAAGCGGCCCGCCGCGAGATCCGCCTCGGCGCGCGGGCCGGGACGGACCCGGCCGTGGCGGGGGCAGTCGTGGCGGGAGCAGTCGTAGCGCCCCTCCCCGTAGACGACCATCGACCCGGCGAGGACCAGTTCGCGCACCCCGCGCTCGGCCATCGCCGCCAGCAGCACCGCCGTGCCCAGGTCATTGCAGCCCACATAGGCCGGGGCGTCCGCGAAGTCCTTGCCGAGACCGACCATGGCCGCCTGGTGGCATACGGCGTCCACTCCACGCAGCGCCGCGAGGACCGCCTCCCGGTCCCGCACATCGGCGTGGATCCACTCCCCGTCCGCGGATGGCGGAACCGGATGGGTGGCGGTTGGGTGAGCGGCGGGAAGCAGGGCGTCGAGGACGACCGGCTCATGGCCGTGCTCGACGAGGGCGGTGACGATGTGCGAGCCGATGAAGCCCGCACCTCCGGTGACCAGTACGCGCATGGGGGCGACGCTAGGCCCGAGCGGGGGGCGAAGCCCGCCCCCGCGCCGTTCCGTCACCGCTCCGTAAGACCTTCCGGAGGAGGCGTGGTCACAGAATGGTCACAAGGGGGACGGCCCGGCGTTGCCTTTCACTGCGACCGTGGCGCCCACTCGCGTCCCCTGGGACCCCGTCCCCGAGGCCTGTCCTCCTGGGGCTCCCGGACACGTACACGTTCAACCGGACACGTCTCTCAAGACCGCCGCCATCGACGAACAGAGAGCCACATGACGGTCACCACCGCCCCCGCGGCCCAGCGTCCCCGCTGCCTCAATGACGTCAAGGGATGGTTCCCCAGCCTTGACCAAGTGCTGTTCGACCGCCTTCTGAGCCGCCAGGAGCGCCTCGGACAGCGCGGGGACCTGATGGAGATGGGTGCCTACATGGGCAAGAGCGCCATCTTCACCGCCGCCTATCTGCGGGCGAACGAGCGGTTCACGATCTGTGACCTCTTCGACGCCGAGGCGCCGGACGAGAAGAACGCGGCGGAGGCGCGCAAGTCGTACTCCACCCTGACCCGCACCGCCTTCGAGCAGAACTACCTGGCCTTCTGGGACGACCTGCCGAACGTCATCCAGGGCCCCACCTCGGTCGTGCCCGACCACGTCGGCGCGAACACCTGCCGCTTCATCCACGTGGACGCCTCGCATCTGTACGAGCACGTGGCGGGCGACATCGACACCGCGCACAACACGCTGGTGCCCGACGGTCTCGTCGTCCTCGACGACTTCCGCTCCGAGCACACCCCGGGCGTGGCCGCCGCGACCTGGGAGGCGGTGTTCACCCGTGGCCTGCGGCCCATCTGCCTGTCCACACAGAAGCTCTACGGCACCTGGGGCGACCCGGAGCCGATACAGGACGAGATGCTCGCGGACGAGGAGTGGCGCAAGGGGATGCACACCAGCGTGCAGGAGATCGCGGGCCGCAGGGTGCTGCGGTTCTCGGGGAAGCCCGCGAACCCGACCCCGCCCACCTCCCGCTTCGCCCATGAGCCGCGCGACCCGGCTCCCGCGCCGCGCTCCGCGTCCACCGCACCGGCGTCCGCGCCCGCGGCGCGCCGCCCCACCGCGGTCCGGCGGCTCGCCGCCGATGTGCTCCCGCCGGTCGTCACCCGCGCGATCCGCCGCCGCAGGGGGTAGCCCCGGGCGCGGAGGGAGCCCGGGGGCTGTCTGCCCCTGGGCTCCCAAGGATTCCCGGCGTCTCGGACGGCCTTACCGCCGCCGCAGCGCCGGGTGGTCCGCCACGACCGTGCAGGACCCCGGCGCGATCTCGGTGAACCCCGCGTCGCGCACCACCGGCAGGCCGCTCGCGGTGAGCTCGTCCCACCGCTCGGCCGACGCCGTACGCACCGCCAGCGGGAACCCGGCCTCGCGCCAGGCCGCGCGCGCCGCGTCGTCCAGCTCCCACCAGGCCAGCTGGGCGCCGTGTCCGGCCTGGGCCATCGCCTTGCCCGCCGACATCTCCACATGGGGGCTCAGCCACAGCACCGGACCGGTGGGGCCGGGGGCGGGCGGCGGCTCGGGGTCGTCCAGGTCGGTGCCGGAGACCTGGAGCTTGGCCAGCTCCTTGGGCCAGCCGTCCAGCGGCACCGGCGGGAACACCCGCACCTCGGCGGCCGCCGACGATACTCCGTCCCCGTCCTGGTGCCCGTTTACATCCTCGGCTGTGGCCGGGTCGGGTGCCCGGCCCGTGACCGTGATGCCCGGCAGCCCGGCCGCGCGCCGCCACTCCGCGCCGCGCGCCCGCCGTACGACCTTGCGGATCCGGGCGTCCTGCCAGTCCCGTACGGCCTGGGCCCACTCGCCGTCGGCGGCCGTCGCCCGCTCGTCCGACAGCAGCACCAGCACCGCGCGCGCCGCCGTCTCCAAGGCGTCCGTACGCGCCGGGGGCGCGGCCTTCTCGATCCGGACCACCAGGGGCAGGACGAACTGCGGCGCGGCGTCCCGGTCGGTCTCGGCATGCCGGAAGGGGCTGCTGCGGGCGCCGGATCCGGTGCCCTGGTGAGCGGTCGTCTGGGTGCCGCTCTCGGTGTCGGCGTCGGTGCTGGTCACGCGCCAAGTGTGCCAGGACCGCCGGCAGGCCCCGTCCGGGATCTCCGCCGGACGGGGCCCAGCGCCTCCGCGCGCCGACGGCCTCCCCTCTCCGAGAGGCGCGCCTATGCTCAACCGGCATGAGACTGCGAGGAGTCGGCCGCCGCTACGGCCTGGGCGGACCGTGGGTGCTACGGGGTGTCGATCTCGAGGTGCCGCCGGGTTCGCTGACCCGTATCCAGGGGCGCAACGGCAGCGGCAAGTCCACGCTGCTGCGGCTGCTCGCCGGGATCGACGCCCCCAGCGCGGGCCGGATCACCGGCCGCCCGGCCACCGCCTACGTCCCCGAGCGGTTCCCTGCTGAGCTGCCCTTCTCCGCCCTCGGCTACCTCACCCACCTGGGCCGGATCCACGGGCTGTCCCGCGCCGCTGCGGCACGCGGGGCGGCGGAGTGGCTGGAGCGGTTCGGCGCGGACGGCTACGCCGGCACCCCGCTCGCCGAGCTGTCCAAGGGCACCAGCCAGAAGATCGCCGTGGCACAGGCGCTGCTGGCCGCCCCCGGCCTGCTGGTCCTGGACGAGGCGTGGACCGGTCTCGACCAGGCCGCACGCGGGGTGCTGGACACGGCGGTCGCCGAGCGCGTCGCCGACGGCGGCGCGGTCGTCTTCGTCGACCACGACCCACGCCGCCTCGCCGGGGCGGCGGACCGCGTCCTGCGCGTCACCGAGACCCGGCTGGAGCCGGTGGACGGCACGGTTCGGCCGTCGACGGCGCAGAACGGGCCCGGTGTCAGGCCGAACGGGCCCGGTGCCGGGCCGCGGGTGCGGGTGGAGGCCGAGGGAGCGCCGGGGGCCGGGCCGCCCGGTGAGCTGTCGGGCGCGGTGGTGCGCGAGTACGGCCCCGCGCCCGGGCACGGGGCCGCGGGCACCGGTCCGGCGGGGCGGGGCGTACGGCTGACGGTCGAGGTCGGCGTCGCCGACTCCGATGGCCTGCTCCGCACCCTGCTGACCGCCGACCCGCCCTGGCACATTCGCGCGGTGACGACCATCAACGACAACGACACCCAGGAGCCCGCCCAAGGGGCGA
>NZ_JAAAYH010000348.1:0-9646 GCF_018035285.1 Streptomyces sp. MK37H
AATGTCGTCGAACGCGCTCACGGAAATGCATGCCCGGGTGTTGCCTCCCACACACCGAGGGAAATGCTGGGAGTGATCCGCTGAGTGATCCCCCGAGCTCGAGCCGAGGAGCCGTGATGCACGACGACCGACCACTGGTGGAGGGGCGCCTGGACCGCGCGCTGCGCCAGTTCATCAGGCCCGCCCAGTACACGGCCCGGGTGCCGCTCACCCTCTCCGCGTGGCGCACCCCCGGTGAGCCGGTGCCGGTCGCGGAGGCGCTGGCGGGCACCTACGAGCCGTTCACCACCGGCACGGACTGGGGCAGTCCGTGGTCGACCTGGTGGTTCCGGCTGGAGGGCACGGTGCCCGAGGGCTGGGCGAGGCGGCGGGTGGAGGCCGTCATCGACCCGGGCTTCACCGACGACGCCCCGGGGTTCCAGGCCGAGGGGCTGGTGTACGACGCGGAGGGGGTGCCGATCAAGGGAATCCATCCGCGCAACCGCCACATCCCCGTAGCGGCCCCCGCGGCCGGTGGTGAGCCCGTACGGCTGCTGCTGGAGGCCGCCGCCAACCCGTCCGTACTGCGCGACGGCTTCATTCCGACCCGGCTCGGCGATGTGCTGACCGCCGGGGACGAGCCGCTGTACCGTTTCGCCTCGGCCGAGCTGGCCGTCCTCGACGAGACCGTCTGGCATCTGGTCCTGGACATCGAGGTGCTCTCGGAGCTGATGCACGAGCTGCCGGAGGACCGGCCGCGCCGCCATGAGATCCTGCGCGCCCTGGAGAACGCGCTGGACGCGCTCGACCTCCACGACGTCCCCGGCACCGCGGCCGCCGCCCGCGCCGAGCTCACCGACGCGCTCGGCCGTCCCGCGCACTCCAGCGCGCACCGCATCTCGGCGGCCGGGCACGCCCATATCGACTCGGCGTGGCTGTGGCCGCTGCGCGAGACGGTGCGCAAGGCGTCCCGCACCTTCGCCAATGTCACCGCGCTCGCGGGCGAGTACCCGGAGCTGGTCTTCGCCTGCTCACAGGCGCAGCAGTACGCCTGGGTCAAGGAGCACCAGCCGCATATCTGGGAGCGGATCAAGAAGGCGGTGGCGGACGGCAACTGGGCGCCGGTGGGCTCGATGTGGGTCGAGTCGGACGCCAATATGCCCGGCGGTGAGGCGCTGGCCCGGCAGATCGTGCATGGCAAGCGGTTCTTCCTGGAGGAGCTGGGTGTGGACACCGAGGAGATCTGGCTGCCGGACTCCTTCGGCTACACGGCCGCCTTCCCGCAGCTCGCCAAGCTGGCGGGGGTGAGGTGGTTCCTCACCCAGAAGCTGTCGTGGAACCAGTCCAACAAGATGCCGCACCACACCTTCTGGTGGGAGGGCATCGACGGCACCCGGGTCTTCACCCACTTCCCGCCGGTGGACACCTACAACGCCCGGTTCAGCGCCTCCGAACTCGCCCATGCCGAGAAGAACTTCGCCGACAAGGGGCTGGCCACGCGCTCGCTGGTGCCCTTCGGCTACGGCGACGGCGGTGGCGGCCCCACCCGCGAGATGCTGGAGAAGGCGCGGCGGCTCGCCTCCCTGGAGGGCTCGCCGACCGTCGAGATCCAGCCACCTTCGGCGTTCTTCACCGAGGCCGAGCGGGAGTACGGGGCCAAGGCGCCGGTGTGGTCGGGCGAGCTGTATCTGGAGCTGCACCGGGCCACGTACACCACCCAGGCCAAGACCAAGCAGGGCAACCGGCGCGGTGAGCATCTGCTGCGGGAGGCCGAGCTGTGGGCCACGGCCGCCGCGCTGCACACGCCCGGCTACGCCTATCCGTACGACGAGCTGGACCGGATCTGGAAGACGGTGCTGCTGCACCAGTTCCACGACATCCTGCCCGGCTCGTCGATCGCCTGGGTGCACCGCGAGGCACGGGACGCCTACGAGATGGTGTTCGCCGAGCTGGAGGAGATCATCGCGGGGGCGGTGGCCGCGCTGGGCGGCGGCGGGCCCGCCGTGCTCAACGCCTCGCCGTACGAGCGCGAGGAGATCGCCGTCCTGGACGCGCGGACGGCGGCCGCCCTGCCGTCCGGGGCCCCGGTCCAGCCGCTGGACGAGGGCCGTACGGCGGTCGCGGTGCGGGTCGCCGGGCTGGGCGCGGCACCCCTGGGGACCGCCCCGCAGGCACCCGCCGCCGGCGGCGCACCCCATGGGGCACCGCCGGTGACCGCCCTGAGCGACGGCCAGTCCATCGTCCTGGACAACGACCGGCTGCGGGTGACCATCGACGCCGAGGGGCTGCTCACCTCGGTGCTGGACCTGGACGCGAGCCGTGAGGTGCTGGCCCCCGGCGCCCGCGGCAACCTCCTCCAGCTCCACCCCGACCACCCCAACCACTGGGACGCCTGGGACATCGACCGGCACTACCTCCGCAGCCACACCGATCTGACCGACGCCGAGTCCGTGGAGCTGATCGAGTCCGGTCCGCTGCGTGCCACGGTCCGGGTCATACGGTCCTTCGGCGCCTCCCGCATCACCCAGGAGCTCACGCTGGCCGCGGGCAACCGTCGCCTCGACATCGCCACCGAGGTGGACTGGCAGGAGTCGGAGAAGGTCCTCAAGGCGGCGTTCCCGCTGGACATCCACGCCAAGGTGTCCACCGCGGAGATCCAGTTCGGCCATGTGGACCGCGCCACCCACACCAACACCAGCTGGGACGCGGCCCGGTTCGAGATCTGCGCCCACCGCTGGCTGCGGGTCGCCGAACCCGGGTACGGGGCGGCGGTGCTCAACGACTCCACGTACGGCCACGATGTGACCCGTACGGCGCATGGCAGGGGTGAGGGCACGGACGCGGGCGCGGACGGGGACGCGGGCGAGGGCGAGGTGCTGGGCACCACCGTGCGGCTCACCCTGCTGCGCGCCCCGCACAGCCCCGACCCGGAGACCGACCTGGGCGTCCACCGCTTCCGCTACGCCCTGCTGCCGGGCGCGGGCGTCGCCGAGGCGGTCGCCGAGGGGCTCGCCCTCAACCTGCCGCTGCGCACCCTCCCCGCCGGACCGGCCGAGCGGGCGCCGCTGGTGTCCGTGGACAACCCCGCGATCACGATCGAGTCGGTCAAGCTCTCGGAGGACCGCAGCGGCGATGTGGTGGTGCGGCTGTACGAGTCCCAGGGCGGCCGGGCGGCGGGCACGCTGGTCACCGGTTTCCCGGTGCTCGGGGCGGAGGTGACGGACCTGCTGGAGCGCCCGCTGCACGAGGCGGCCACGGGCCCGGGCGGGCTGACCCTGGCACTGCGCCCGCACCAGATCCTGACGTTGCGGCTGCGGCCGGTGCGATGAGGGACTGAGGCGGGGGCTGCGGCCTGACGGCTACACGACGGGCGGTCGTCCAGAGCGAGTCAGCTCGACGACCGTCCGCCAGCTCATGGGTGCCCGCGTGCCGTGGCCGCCGCGCAGCCCTTCGCGTAACCCGCTCAGGGAGGCGCGCAGGGCTGCGCGGTCCCGGAATCGCCACAGGGTCAAGGCGAGCCAGGTGGCGAGGTTGAAGGGGATGAGAACCCGGGGGAGGTTCCGCCTGGCGAGCCAGACGCGGTTGCGGGCGTTGAGGCGGTAGAAGGTGGCATGCCGGGCCGGGGTGGTCGCCGGGTGATGAACGATGACGGCGGGCAGGTACAGGCCGGTGTAGCCGCGGTTCCACAGTCGCCAGGCCAGATCGATGCCTTCGTGGAAGAGGAAAAAGTGACCGGGCCAGCCCCCGGCTGCCTCGAAGGCGGAGCGGCGGATGAGCACGACACCTTCGGCCATGACGGTCACGGTGCCTGCCCGAGTGGGGTCGGAGGCTCGCAGCCGGGGCACCCAGCGGCGCTGGGTGAGGCCGCTGTCGGGGTCGGTGATGCGGGGCTGTACGTACGCGAGCCGGGCGTCGCGGTCGAGTTCGGCGGCGAGCTTGGCCAGCGCGTCCGTGGACGGGAGGACCGCGTCGTTGTCGAAGAAGAACAGGTAGTCGCAGTCGTCGGTGACGGCGGCGGCGCCGACGTTGCGGCCCTCGGGGATCCCGACGTTCTCCGGAAGTGCGGCGGTGCGCACCCCGGCGGGGACCTGGGCAGGGCGGCAGCCGTTGCCGACGACCACCACGTCGAGGTCGATGCCCTGCTGAGCCAGCAGGGAGGCCATGGCCCGAGGGAACTCCTCGGGCCGGTCGTTCATGGTCAGCACCACCGCGCCGACCTTGGGGCGCGAGGCGCCAGCGGTCACGGAAGGGTCCTCACTACGTACGGGTCACCTCGTGTTCGAGTGACAGTCACCAGGGCGTCACTGTCAGCTCATGCAGCCTACTGGGCGCCGATCGCCTGTGGCAGCGCGTTGGCCATCGAGCCATGGGTGAAGGAGCCGACCATCCGGCGGCGGCCGTTGGGGGACAGATAGCGGGCGGCCCACACATTGCACATCCCGGTGTCCACGGTGAAGATCGCGTCGTCGGCGGCCTCCTCGTCCAGCACCGACGCCACGAACTCCGGGTGGATCGGGATGTGCTTGTCGACCCTGCGGGTGTACGCCTTGACCACGCCCTCCAGCGCGCCGGCGTGCTTCTTCAGCATGCGGTCGAGGAAGCGGCGGTCGGTCTTGGGGTGCACCTTCGGCGTCAGACAGCTCAGCGTCTCCCGGACATCGCCCCAGACGGCGAGGTCCAGCTTGGAGCGGCGGCCGAGGTGTTCGGCGCGGACGTCCACCTGCACGGTCCGCACATCGGCGGGCAGAAAGGCGCCGTACGGGAAGTCGGAGGTGCGTATCTCGATGCCACAAGGAAGCCCCGCCCGGCGCCACGGGGAAGCGCACGGACGGGGCCGTTGACGGGTGCTGGCTGACCTACGAGACGACGCCCGTTCCATTGCACCTGCTACACGGGACGGCATACATCGCGCCGTCCTCACCGACAAGCACAGTCGCCGAGAGTCGGGGCCGAGATCGATGAGGCGATCCCCACCGGCGTCGGCGTCCGGCCCAGCAGCCACAGGCATCATCCGGGAGTGCTGACGGCGCCTGGAACCGACTCGCGAACCGGACTACGTCGACCGCACGAGGATTCACCCATTGCGACACAGTGACCACCTCCTGTAGCCGAGAGTACGTGCCGCGCCTCGGGCTGTCAGCGCGTCAACTCAGTTCGGGCCCGTGTTGCCGCAGTCGCCGGTGCATGTGCCCTCGCCACCGGGCTCACTGTGCTCACATCCGGCCGCGACCGGGATGCTCTGGTCGGTCGGCGCCAGCCACAGCGCGACATCCACGGTGAACCCCGCCTGGACGATCAGTTCCTGGGTCCGAGTCAGCTCGCCCGCGTTGTGGCGGGACCGGTCCGGCGGCTCCGGCATGTGATGCACGAAACGGCCGAACCCCTCGCACAGCTCGCTGTAGACGCGGGTGTGGAGGATGAGGGCGTGCCAGCCCTCGTCGACCACCCGGGACGGGCGAAGCCGGGCATCCGGGAAAGCGGCGCAGGTCGCGGTGAACTTGACGGCCTCGTCGACGATCCGCTCGGCCATACCCGGCTCCATGCCGGGATTGTTGTCCAAGACAGTCCGGATCACTCCGGCCCGCTTGGGTCGTTCCAGTAACGCAGTAACGTTGCCCATGCGCGTGCCTCTTCTCTGTGAGTGGTGCGCTGCCCTCGTCCCGGTCACCGGCCTCCAACCATCCGACCGGGGCGAGGTTGCGTGCGGCCCCCGCCCCTCATCCCGTCGCACGTCACCGGGACTCGAGGCGGGGACCACGGTCCGAAAGGAGCCGACCAAGGTACTTACGGACCGCTTCCTACCTGCCAGGCGTTCCAGCACCCAACAGGTAGGGGCATTATGCGGGAGCCTCCGAGATGTACTCCGATGACGTTCGGAGGCCCCCGCCGCTCCTCGCCCCTTCTGCCGCTGGGGCAGGGGAAGACGAGGAAGTCATCGGGCGGGATGTGAAGGCGGCTGCTCTTCGCTGTCGGGTGGCCGGCTGTACCGTCGCAGCAGACGCTGCCTAGCCTCAGCGACCATGATCAGGTCGGAGAGGGCGAATTGAAGCAGCTTGATCACGGCATGCGCGTCTTCGAGGCTCGTCGACGACTCCGCCAGATACCGCGACGATGCCCTGATGGCCACCCGCCCCCGGTCCTCGAACGACACCGCAGCCTCGCGGGGCGCCATGGCCGCGACGCGCTTGACCGCTTCCCGTCGCGACAGGTAGTCGACGCCCCGGCCAGGGGCCAGGCTCATGCCGTCGCCCCGTCATGCCGGACCAGCGTCGCACCCGGGCCGATCTGCTTCCCGCTAGCGCGAAGCCGACGCATAGTCACGTCTCGGGAATTCCCAGAAGCTTGCTCGTCACTGACGGCCACGCAGACGCCTCCAACGTGGCCGACTGTCTGCCGCAGCGTGTTGCGCGCCGCCTCGTCGAACGCGATCCGGTGCCAGTTGGCGACGAGACAGACGATCCGCCGCCCCTGGCCCTCATGTTCCATCGCGGCGACCATGCCCGTCCAGAACGTCCGTCGCAGGGCAACCGCGTTGGACCCCCGGTCCACCCACTGTCCCGCGACTGCCCACCCCCGTTCGCGTGCGAACTGACGGCAGGTGAGGATCCGGCCATCCGCCGAATCCTTCTCGGTGACCTCACGGTCATAGATGAATACGAGGGTCGGCTGCGTTGCGTCGCTGTCCATGCACATACTGTCGCCGCCTTGACAGGACGTTTGAACCTCCCAGGTCGGGACAGCCAGGACAACTTCGCGCTATGGTCCCAAGCGTCCCAAACGTCCGAGGGAGGAACCTTGAACGAGTCCCTTCGAGATGCTATGGCCAAGGCGGAGGTAACTCCTGGTCGCCTCGCTCGTATGGTGGGGGTGTCCACCAAGACCGCAGAGCGATGGCTGAAGGATCCGATCCGGGCTCCACACCCCGACACGCGGGCCGCCGTCGCCAAGGCGTTAGGAGTCGATGAGGGCATGCTGTGGCCGAAGGCAGCCAGATCGGTTGTCAAGACGGGGGCTAGCCGCGAAATCATCCAAGCCTATCCATACCGAAACGCCTGCCCTACGACCGTGTGGGGGCAGTTGATCGACGCTGCGGCGCACTCCATCACCTTTGCCGGGTACACCAACTACTTCGTGTGGCAGGAGCAACCGCGCCTCGTCGATCGGCTGGCGGCAAAAGCCGCGTCTGGCTGCTCGATCCGCTTCCTGGTCGGTGACCCGGACTCCGCCGTGACGCGGCGTCGGGAGGAGATCGAAGGCGTTCCGCTCACCGTCGGGACGCGTATCCGGATCACGCTTGACGCGCTGTCGAAGCTACAGGAGCACACGGGCGTTGATGCCCGGTTCAGTGATGAGCACATTGCCCTGTCGGTGTTCAGCTTCGACTCCGAAATGCTGGTGACCCCGCACCTGTCGAGCCTCCTTGGCCACGAGTCCCCGATGTTGCATATCCGACGGTTGGGCGACGACGGTCTGTACGACCGGTTCGCCGGCCACGTGTCCGCGCTCTGGGAGGGCGGACGGCCCGTCTGGGAGTAGCCCTGGAAACGCAAGGCAAAAAGCCTCCGCCGCAGGACAAGTGCGCCCGCCTGGAGCGCTACCGACACGTTCCGGGAGCGGAGAGGATCAGGGGCGCGGTACGTTGCGGAGGTTCGAGCGGGCCATCTGGAGCATCTTGCCGACGCCCCCGTCCAGCACCATCTTGCTGGCCGAGAGCGCGAAGCCGGTCACCATCTCCGCCTTGATCTTGGGCGGGATGGACAGCGCGTTGGGGTCCGTGACGATGTCCAGGAGCGCGGGCCCCTTGTGGTGGAGTGCGGCGCGCAGCGCGGACCGCAGGCGCTTGGGTTTCTCCACCCGCTCGCCGTACACCCCGGCGGCGCGGGCGATCTGCGCGAAGTCGGGGTTGTGGTAGCCCGTGCCGTGTGCGGGCAGGCCCGAGACCAGCATCTCCAGCTCGACCATGCCCAGCGCGGAGTTGTTGAACAGAATCACCTTCACCGGCAGGTCGTACTGGACGAGGGTGAGGAAGTCGCCCATCAGCATGGTGAATCCGCCGTCGCCGGACATCGAGATCACCTGGCGGCGGCGGTCCATGAACTGGGCGCCGATCGCCTGCGGCAACGCGTTGGCCATCGAGCCGTGGGTGAAGGAGCCGATCATCCGGCGGCGGCCGTTGGGGGACAGATAGCGGGCGGCCCACACATTGCACATCCCGGTGTCCACGGTGAAGATCGCGTCGTCGGCGGCCTCCTCGTCCAGCACCGACGCCACGAACTCCGGGTGGATCGGGATGTGCTTGTCGACCCTGCGGGTGTACGCCTTGACCACGCCCTCCAGCGCGTCGGCGTGCTTCTTCAGCATGCGGTCGAGGAAGCGGCGGTCGGTCTTGGGGTGCACCTTCGGCGTCAGACAGCTCAGCGTCTCCCGGACGTCGCCCCAGACGGCGAGGTCCAGCTTGGAGCGGCGGCCGAGGTGTTCGGCGCGGACATCCACCTGCACGGTCCGCACATCGGCGGGCAGAAAGGCGCCGTACGGGAAGTCGGTACCGAGCAGGATCAGCAGATCGCATTCATGGGTGGCCTCGTACGCCGCGCCGTAGCCGAGCAGACCGCTCATGCCGACGTCGTACGGGTTGTCGTACTGGATCCACTCCTTGCCGCGCAGGGCGTGCCCCACCGGCGCCTTCAGCAGCTCGGCGAAGGCCATCACCTCCTCGTGCGCCCCGGCGCAGCCCCGGCCACAGAAGAGCGTCACCCGCTCCGCCTCGTTGACCATACGGGCGAACCGGTCGATCTCCGCGTCGCCCGGGCGCACGGTGGGCCGGGACGTCACCAGGGCGTGCTCCTCGGCGCGCTCGGGCGCCGGGCGGGCGGCGATGTCGCCGGGGAGGGCGACCACGCTGACCCCGCTGCGGCCGATCGCGTGCTGGACGGCGGTCTGCAGGACGCGGGGCATCTGCTGAGGGTGGGAGATCAGCTCGCAGTAGTGGCTGCACTCCTGGAACAGCCGCTCGGGGTGGGTCTCCTGGAAGTAGCTGGTGCCGATCTCGCTGCTGGGGATGTGCGAGGCGAGCGCGATGACCGGGGCCATGGAGCGGTGGGCGTCGTAGAGCCCGTTGATCAGATGGACGTGCCCGGGGCCACAGGAGCCCGCGCAGGCGGCGAGGGACCCGGTGAGCTGCGCCTCGGCACCGGCGGCGAAGGCGGCGGTCTCCTCGTGCCGCACCTGGATCCAGTCGATCGCGGCGTTGCGGCGGACCGCGTCCACCACGGGGTTGAGGCTGTCGCCGACCACGCCGTACAGCCGCCGCACACCGGCGCGCACCAGGATGTCCACGTATTGCTCCGCCACGGTCTGCTTGGCCATCGCGCGCCCTCATCCCTTTCGTCCTGGGTCGATGGGGTGGGTGACGGTTGTCCGCCACCTTGCACCTTTCGTCCATCAACCCATGGACGGCGCGCTTACGCCTCCCAGACGGCGGCAGCCGTACGGTCGTCGGCGTAGCCCTTCACCCCGGTCTGGGCGTCGGCGAGGAACGCGGCGAGACCCGGCGCCTCCGCGGTGTCCCAGCGTTCGGCCAGGCGATCGGCGAGGGCGGCCTCGCCGCGCAGGGGTTCGGCGAGGCCCGCGCTGCACAGCAGAAGGGTGTCGCCCGGCCGGGCGACGG
>NZ_JAAAYH010000349.1:0-9617 GCF_018035285.1 Streptomyces sp. MK37H
CCCCGGCCTGCCGTCGACCGTCCGCGGCGCCATCGTGGCTGGTCGCGCCCACGCGGCGGAGCCGCATATCGACACAGCCCCGCGCCCCTTCGGGGCGCCTCAGTCGGCCCAGTGCCCCGCCGCTTCGCCGCGCCGCAGCCGGAACCAGTAGAAGCCGTGCCCTGCCAGGGTGAGCAGATACGGCAGCTCGCCGATGGCCGGGAAGCGGACCCCGCCGATCAGCTCGACCGGATGGCGGCCGGCGAAGGACTGCAGGTCCAGCTCGGTGGGCTGGGCGAAGCGCGAGAAGTTGTTCACGCACAGCACCAGGTCGTCCTCGCCGTCCCGGGTCCTCGGGGCCTCGCGCAGGAAGGCGAGGACGGCCGGGTTGGAGGACGGCAGCTCGGTGAAGGAGCCGAGCCCGAAGGCGGGGTTCTGCTTACGGATCTCGATCATCCGGCGGGTCCAGTGCAGCAGCGAGGACGGGCTGCTCATGGCCGCCTCGACATTGGTGACCTGATAGCCGTAGACCGGGTCCATGATGGTCGGCAGGAACAGCCGCCCCGGATCGCAGGAGGAGAAGCCCGCGTTCCGGTCGGGGGTCCACTGCATGGGGGTGCGCACGGCGTCGCGGTCGCCGAGCCAGATGTTGTCGCCCATGCCGATCTCGTCGCCGTAGTAGAGGATCGGTGAGCCGGGCAGGGACAGCAGCAGCGCGGTGAACAGCTCGATCTGATTGCGGTCGTTGTCCAGCAGGGGCGCCAGTCGTCTGCGGATGCCGATGTTGGCCCGCATTCTCGGGTCCTTGGCGTACTCCGCGTACATGTAGTCGCGCTCTTCGTCGGTGACCATCTCCAGCGTCAGCTCGTCGTGATTGCGCAGGAAGATGCCCCACTGACAGCCGGAGGGAATGGCGGGGGTCTTGGCGAGGATCTCCGAGACCGGGTAGCGGGACTCGCGCCGCACCGCCATGAAGATGCGCGGCATCACCGGGAAGTGGAAGGCCATATGGCATTCGTCGCCGCCCGCCGAGAAGTCGCCGAAGTAGTCGACGACGTCCTCCGGCCACTGATTGGCCTCGGCCAGCAGCACGGTGTCCGGATAGTGGGCGTCGATCTCGGCCCGGACGCGCCTGAGCATCTCATGCGTCCGGGGCAGGTTCTCGCAGTCGGTGCCCTCCTCGGCATACAGATATGGGACGGCGTCGAGCCGGAATCCGTCGATGCCCAGGTCCAGCCAGAAGCGCAGGGCGGCCAGTACCTCCTCCTGGACGGCGGGGTTCTCGAAGTTGAGGTCCGGCTGGTGCGAGAAGAAGCGGTGCCAGTAGTACTGCTTGCGTACCGGATCAAAGGTCCAGTTGGAGGTCTCGGTGTCGACGAAGATGATCCGCGCGTCCTGGTACTGCTTGTCGTCGTCGGCCCAGACGTAGTAGTCGCCGTACGGTCCGTCCGGGTCGCCGCGGGACTCCTGGAACCACGGATGCTGATCACTCGTGTGGTTCATGACAAAGTCAATGATCACGCGCATCCCGCGCTGATGAGCGGCGTCGACGAACTCCACGAAGTCGGCGAGGTCCCCGAACTCCGGCAGCACGGCGGTGTAGTCCGAGACGTCGTAGCCGCCGTCGCGCAGCGGTGAGGCGAAGAACGGCGGCAGCCACAGGCAGTCCACGCCCAGCCACTGCAGATAGTCCAGCTTGGCCGTCAGGCCCCTGAGGTCGCCGACGCCGTCGCCGTTGCTGTCCTGGAAGGAGCGGACCAGGACCTCGTAGAAGACCGCGCGCTTGAACCAGTCGGGATCGCGGTCGCCCGCGGGCGTGTCCTCGAATGTGTCCGGTACGGGCTCGTTGACGATCATGTTGTGGGTGACCCTCCGATCGGTGAGGACGGTCGCAGGGACAGCACATGCGCCGGAGCCATCTCCCGCCCCGGCTCCAGGCGCACATAGTTGTCCCTGCCCCAGTGATAGGTCTCGCCGGTGAGCTCGTCGCGCACCGGGACGGACTCATGCCACTCGAGGCCGAGTTCCGGCATGTTCAACGAGACCGTCGCCTCCTGGGTGTGGTGAGGGTCGAGGTTGACGACCGTGACCACACATGAGTCGCCCGCGCGCTTGGAGTAGACGATGACGGAATCGTTGTCGGCGTGGTGGAATCTGAGGTTGCGCAGCCGGCGCAGGGCGGGATGGCGGCGGCGCACCCGGTTCAGCCGGGCGAGCAGCGGGGTGATGGTTCTTCCCTCGCGCTCGGCCGCCGCCCAGTCGCGCGGCCGCAGCTGGTACTTCTCCGAGTCCAGGTACTCCTCGCTCCCCTGTCGCGCCGGGGTGCTCTCGCACAGCTCGTAGCCCGCGTAGACGCCCCAGGCGGGGGAGAGGGTGGCGGCGAGCACGGCCCGCACCGCGAACGCGGGGCGGCCGCCCTCCTGGAGGTAGGCGTGCAGGATGTCGGGGGTGTTGACGAAGAAGTTGGGCCGCATCCAGGCGGCCGCGTCCCCGGACAGCTCGGTGAGGTAGTCGGTGAGCTCCTGCTTGGTGTTCCGCCAGGTGAAGTAGGTGTACGACTGGTGGAAGCCGACCGCGCCGAGGGTGTTCATCATCGCCGGGCGGGTGAACGCCTCGGAGAGGAAGAGGACATCGGGGTCGGTGCGGTGGATGTCGCCGAGCACCTTCTCCCAGAAGACCACCGGCTTGGTGTGCGGATTGTCCACCCGGAAGATCCGCACCCCGTGCGCCATCCAGAGGCGCAGCACCCGCTCGGTCTCCCGGACCAGGCCGCGGAAGTCCCGGTCGAAGGCTACGGGAAAGATGTCCTGGTACTTCTTGGGCGGGTTCTCGGCGTACGCGATGGTGCCGTCGGCGCGCTGGTGGAACCACTCGGGGTGCTGGGAGACCCAGGGGTGGTCCGGGGAGCACTGGAGCGCGAAGTCCAGCGCCACCTCCATGCGCAGCTCCCGGGCGCGCGCCACGAAGTGGTCGAAGTCCTCGAAGGTGCCGAGGTCGGGGTGGATCGCGTCATGGCCGCCGTCGGCCGAGCCGATGGCCCAGGGCGAGCCCACGTCGAAGGGGCCCGCGGAGAGCGTGTTGTTGGGGCCCTTGCGGAAGGCGGTGCCGATGGGGTGGACCGGCGGCAGATAGACCACGTCGAAGCCCGCGGCGGCGATCGCGGGCAGCCGCTCGGCGGCGGTGCGCAGGGTGCCGCTGACCGGCCGCCGGCCCTCGGCCACCTTGGCGCCCTCCGAGCGCGGGAAGAGCTCGTACCAGGAGCCGAACAGCGCCCGCTCCCGGTCCACCTGGAGCGGCATGGGGCGCGAGGAGGTGACCAACTCCCGCAGCGGGTGGCGGTCCAGGGCCGCGGTCACATCGGGCGCGAGGGCGGCGGCGAGCCGGTCGGCCACCGGGCGGCGCTCGTCGCGCAGCCCGTCGACGGCCGCCAGCACCGCCTCCCGGCCGTCGTTCTTGGGCACTCCGGCGGCGGCCCGCTCATGCAGCCGGGCCCCCTCCTCCAGGACCAGATCGGTGTCGATCCCGGCCGGGATCTTGATGCGGGCGTGATGGCGCCAGGTGGCGATTGGATCGCTCCACGCCTCGACCGTGTATGTCCAGCGGCCGGGCGCGCCGGGGGTGACCTCGGCGCCCCAGCGGTCGGTGCCGGGGGCGAGTTCACGCATCGGGGTCCAGGGGCCGGAGCGTCCGGACGGATCCCGGAGGACCACATTGGCGTTGACCGCGTCATGGCCCTCCCGGAACACGGTGGCACTGACCTCGAAGGTCTCGTCCACCACCGCCTTGGCGGGGCGGCGGCCGCAGTCGATCAGCGGGCGGATATCCAGAATGGGAATGCGACCGATCATAGGATCACCTGACGGCAGTGCGGATGGAGACGCGGGGGCGGCTTTTGTCCTTTGTATCGGTTTTGCCGCCGGGCGTTGGGTTGCGGGCATGACAGCTCCTGTCCGCGTTCACTCTGGTGGGCGGATGGGGGTCGGCCATGGGGGGCGCGCGTGGAAAGCCTTCCCCTGCGGAATGGGGAGACAATCCGGGTTCCCGTTAACTACCGGTTCGTAACGCCGGGTACATGAACCGACCCCGCCCGTAGGCGGGGCCGTCCACGCCCGATGCGTTCTGTGTTTACGTCAGTTGGCCACCCGCAGCAGACGGTTCGGCGAGCCCGCGCCCGCGCCGCCCACCCGGCCCTTGCTCGCCCCGGCCGTCAGCGCGGCCCCGACCTGGGCCGGGGTCGCGAAGCGATGGCCGGCGAGGTACAGCGCGGCGGCGCCCGCGACATGCGGGGCCGCCATCGAGGTGCCCGACAGCGTCCTGACCGCCGTATCGCTCGCGTTGGACGCCGAGACGATCCGGTCGCCGGGGGCGAACAGGTCAATTCCCGGGCCCCAGTTGGAGAAGCCCGAGCGCCGGTCGGCGCGGTCGGTCGCGCCCACCGTGAGCGCCCCCGGCACCCGGCCCGGCGAGAACGAGGCGGCGGGCCGGTCCTGGTTGCCCGCCGCCACGGTGAAGACCAGACCGGCGGCGATCCCCGCCCGCACCGCCGCGTCCCATTCGGGCAGCGGGGTGGCGGCCGCCGAGCCCAGGCTCAAATTGACTACCGCGGGCCGCCTGGCGTGTCGCAGCACCCAGTCCATTCCGGCCAGCACCTGCGCGATGGTGCCCTCGCCCCGGTCGTCCAGCACCCGTACGGCCACGATCGTGGCCTCCTTCGCCACGCCGTAGCGGGTGCCCGCCGCCGTGGCGGCCACATGGGTGCCATGGCCGTTGCCGTCCTCGGCCACCGGATCGTCGTCCACGAAGTCCCAGCCGGAGCGGGCCCGGCCGCCGAAGTCCTCATGGGAGGTGCGGACCCCGGAGTCGATCACATAGATCGTGGTGCCGCGCCCGCCGCCGCGGGGCGCGGTGTACGCCCCGTCCAGCCGCCGGTCCGGCTGGTCGATCCGGTCCAGACCCCATGGCGGCCGCGCCCGGCCGCGCGGCGGGGCCGGTAACCGCGTCCGGGACCAGCGCAGGGACACCCGCTCGTCCCGGGTCACCGAGGCGATGCGCGGATCGGCCGCCAGCCGCCCGGCCTGTGCCGCGTTCGCCCGTACCGCATAGCCGTTGAGCGCGGTGCGGTAGACCCGGCGCACCCGCGCCCCGTACCGCTCGATCAGCGCCCGGCCCGCGCCGGACGCCGCCGCGGGCGCTCCCGCGCCCGGCTTCAGCGCGACGATATAGCCTTGGGTCCGCGCCGCGCCCGTGGCCTGGACCCCCTGCGCGGGAACGGTCTGAGCGGGCGACAAGACCACCAGGACCACCGCGACGACGGCGGCCGGCGCCGCCACCCTCCGCCGGGGGCCCGCAGATGCGCATGCCATGGAACGATCCCCTCCCCAACTCGAGGGCGTAAGCCTCGCGTGGGACGAAAGATCCCTACAAGGGCGCATCAGGGGGCGTAAAACGCGACGGTCTCCCTCGACAGCAGCCGCAGCGCCGCCTCCGACGGCGACCCCGGCTCCGCCCCGTACATCAGCAGGGCCTGACCCCCCGAGTCCGGCAGCCGGGTCATCTCGAAGTCCAGCTCCAGCGGCCCCACCAGCGGGTGGTGGAAGGACTTGGTGCCGAACGAGCACCGGCGCACCGGATGGCGCGACCACAGCGCCGCGAACTCCCCGCTCTTCATGGTCAGTTCGCCTATCAGCTCCGCGAGCCGCCGGTCGTCGGGGTGCGCCCCGGCCACCACCCGCAGCGAGGAGACCGCGCGCCGCGCCTCCCCCTTCCAGTCCGGATACAGCTCACGGGTGTGCGGATCGAGGAACAGCATCCGCTGGGTGTTGGGCCGCTCGTCGGGGTGCTCGGGCGCGTCGGCGGGCAGATGCCCGGCGATCAGGGCGTGCCCCAGCGGATTCCACGCCAGCACGTCGAAGCGCGGGCCGAGGACCACGGCCGGTACGCCGTCCATCGCGGCGAGCAGCCGCCGGGTCGCCGGGCGCGCGGACTCGGCGCGCTGCGCGGGGCGGCGCCCGGCGCGCGGCGGACGGGCCAGGTTGCCGAGGTGCGCCCGCTCGTCCGGGCTCAGCCGCAGCGCGCGGGCGATCGCGTCCAGCACCCCGTCCGAGGCGCCGGTGGACTGGCCCTGCTCCAGCCGGGTGTAGTACGCCACGCTCACCCCGGCCAGCTGCGCCAGCTCCTCGCGGCGCAGCCCCGGGACCCGGCGCCGGGTCCCGTACGCGACCAGGCCGACGTCCTCGGGGCGCAGCCCGGCGCGGCGGGTGCGCAGAAAGCTCCCCAGCTCAGCAGTCGTGTCCATACCCACCAGTGTCCGGTACGGGCACGCGCCGTGCCTGTCCCTGTGAGGGTCAGGCACGGCGCGGCCATGGGGCGATCACTTATAGGTGATGTCGGAGCCGCTGTACTTGCAGTAGGTGACGTCGGGGCCGCTGCCGTTCTTGCTCGGCTCGGCGCCGGTGTTGTTCCCGATATACTTCTGGCACGGGACGATCTTCTTGCTGCTGTCGCCGACGATCGTGATCCCGCGCAGGGTCAGCGAGTCGCCGTAGTTGGTGTTGATCCCGCCGATGACCTTGCCCGGGGCGGTGATCTCGGTGTTGCTCACATTGATCGTGCGCTTGTACTGCGAGGAGCAGTTGCCGCAGGAGCGGACGAAGGTCGAGAAGTCCTGCCCGGCGAAGCCCGAGATGTTGAGCGTGCCGCCGCCGTTGAACTGGAAGATCTTGTCCGCGGCCTTACGGGCGCCGCCACCGATGACATTGAACGTCTTGCCGGTGCCGCGGAAGGTGGCGGCGTCCTCGCCGACGTCCTCCCACCAGACGTTCTGCAGGGTGCAGCTGCCCTCGCAGTGGACGCCATCGGCGGCCGGGGCGCCGATGATGACGTTCTTCAGGGTGGCGCCGTCCTTCAGCTCGAACAGCGGGCCCTGGTCCTCCTCCTGGCCGTCGCCGCCGAGGTCGCCGGAGCCGTAGTAGCGCTTCATACCGCCGTCGGTGGTCCCGCTGACGCTGATGGTCTTGGAGACCGCCTGCGGGGTGCCGCTGGGCGTGGGCCAGGTGGCGGCGGAGGCCGTGGACAGGGTCAGCCCGGTGGTGATCGCGCCCGCGGTGAGGGCGACGGCGCCGAGGGCCCCGGCTATCGCCCGGTGCCGGGTGCGTTGTTCAGCCATGTCGGATCTCCTTCTCTGTGGGGGGTTTCACGGGGTGGTGATGGCCGGCCGCGGCGGGGTCGCCATCTTGTCGCCGATGAAGAAGCTGGGGTGCGGGGGCTGGTTGTAGGCCGTGTTCTGCCAGGCCAGCGCCTCGCGGTACTGCCGGTCGTGGAGCAGCGTGGTGATCTTCCGGTCGGTCTCGTACGGCGTGGAGTAGATCCGCAGCGCCTTGTTGTCGCTGGTCGGCCAGACCACCTCCTCGCGCCAGTCGCCGAGGATGTCGCCGGACAGCGACGGGGTGGCCTTGGTGCCGTTGTTGGAGTGCACCCCGGAGCCGGTGAGCAGCCGGGTGTCACCCGAGGTGTCGTACTTGTCGATATGGGTGCCGTCCAGCAGCTCGCGCACCGGATCGCCGTCCCACCAGGCCAGGAAGTTGATCGAGGAGGGCTTGCGGCCCTTGGCGCCGCCGCCCTCGTCGCGGATCTGGTCGTCCCGCGCGGACCACATCTCGGCGCCGTCGTTGCCCGCCCAGATGTCACCGGCCACGCCGCGCCCGTTGTCGCCGCCGGACGCGGTGGACCACAGCACCTGGCCGGTGCGGGCGTCGGCGAAGTACGAGCCCGGCCTGGCGGAGTCCTCGTCCACCTTGAAGTACTCCAGGCCCGCCCGGGAGGGGTCGAGGTCGCCGAGGTGGGCGGCGTCGCCGTGGCCGTTCTTCGTGGTCCACAGCCCGGAGCCGTTGTCGTCCACGGCCATCGAGCCGTAGACGATCTCGTCCCTGCCGTCGCCGTCCACATCGCCGGTGGCCAGCGCGTGGTTGCCCTGGCCGTCGTAGCCCTTGCCGGTGTTGGTGGAGCTGTTGGTGTCGAACGTCCACTGCCGGGTGAGCTGGCCTCCGCTGAACCTCCAGGCGGAGATCACGGTGCGGGTGTAATAGCCGCGCGCCTCGATCAGCGAGGGGGTGGAGCCGTTGAGATACGCCGTCCCGGCCAGGAAGCGGTCCACACGGTTGCCGTAGGAGTCGCCCCAGGAGGAGACGGTGCCGCGCGGCGGGACGTAGTCCACCGTGCTCATCGCGGCGCCCGTACGGCCGTTGAACATCGTCAGATATTCGGGTCCGCTGAGCACATAGCCGCTGGAGTCGCGGTAGTCGGCGGAGGCGCTGCCGATCGTCTTACCGGCGCCGTCCACCGTGCCGTCCGCGGTCTTCATCGCGATCTCGGCCTGGCCGTCGCCGTCGTAGTCGTACACCTGGAACTGGGTGTAGTGGGCGCCGGAGCGGATGTTGCGGCCCAGGTCGATCCGCCACAGCCGCTGCCCCTGCAGGGTGTAGCCGTCGACGACGGTGTTGCCGGTGACGCCCGACTGGGAGTTGTCCTTGGCGTTGGTCGGCTGCCACTTCAGGACGAAGTCCAGGTCGCCGTCGCCGTCGAGGTCGCCCACGGAGGCGTCATTGGCCTCGTAGGTGTAGTCCGAGCCGCCCGCCGGGGGTGAGATCGGCACATCGTAGTACCCCGGGCGGAACTGGATGGCGCTCGACGAGGCGGGCTGCTCGACTCCGCCCACGATGGCCCGCACGGTGTAGTCCGCGCTGTTGGGGGCGTCCTTGTGGAGGTAGTTGGTCGTGGTGATGGGGGAGGAGTTGACCTTGACACCACCCCGGTAGAGGTTGAACGTCACACCGT
The DNA here is from genome assembly GCF_018035285.1 of Streptomyces sp. MK37H. Lineage (NCBI taxonomy): Bacteria > Bacillati > Actinomycetota > Actinomycetes > Kitasatosporales > Streptomycetaceae > Streptomyces > Streptomyces sp. MK37H. The sequence continues at coordinate 8,812 of NZ_JAAAYH010000349.1, forward strand.
CCGGGTCGGTGGCCAGCCAGCGCCAGCTGACCAGGTTGTCATTGCCGGTGTGCACGCTCACCAGCCCCCGGTCCAGCTTCTCGAGCTGGGCCGCGGCGGCCGCCTTCGGCGTGGGCCCCTTGCCCTCGGCGGCCTCCGAGACGCTCACCAGCGAGGTGACGGCCAGCGCGCCCGCGGCGCCCAAGGCGGCGAGCATCCGGCCGCGGGGCGGCGTCCTCCGCACCGGGGATCTGGGCGGATGAGCGGGGGGCGGAGTGTGCGAACTGTCCCGAGAGCGCACGTGGTCCTCCAAGGCATGGGGGGAAGGTGTGACCCCTAGTCGTCCCCTTGGCCGGAAAGGTTGCCGCCTTCGGGCCGACTTCTCGGGAGCGGGGCGAAACAGCCGAAACAGGGACTCGTCGGCCGCTACCGTCAAAGGGTGAAGGCCATTCGTCGATTCAGCGTGCGCCCCGTCCTTCCGGAGCCCCTGCGACCGCTCAACCGGCTGGCGCGCAATCTGCGCTGGTCCTGGCACCCCGAGACCCGCGAGCTCTTCGAGTCCGTGGACCCCGAGGGATGGCGGGAGTCGGGCGGCGACCCGGTGCGGCTGCTGGGCGCCGTGCCCCTCTCCCGGCTCGCGGACCTCGCCGAGGACCGCTCCTTCCTGCGCCGTCTCACGGCGGCCGCGGATGATCTGCACGACTATCTGACCGGGCCCCGGTGGTATCAGGGGCGGGTCGCCGCCGAGGACAGAGCCGGGCCGACCCCCGTCGAGTCCGTACCTACGGTGTCCCCAGGCGCGCCCGTGCCATCAGGCACGTCCGTAC
>NZ_JAAAYH010000035.1:0-39632 GCF_018035285.1 Streptomyces sp. MK37H
AGGCGACCTGTGTCACGCAGAGCGGCTTCGCCTGGACGCCACTTACTGGCCCCGTATAGCAGACCAACCATGACCAGGACGACCGGGCCCATGGCCTGCGCCATCACTGCATCTGACAACCACAACGCCGAGTACCACCGAACCCGACGGCTCAAGGCCCACCCTCCTGGCCAGGAATCAGACATGGCGCTATAAGGAACACCAATCGAACGTCGCGCGGTTCCAGCCAAAGGCGGCCGACGGCGCCACCCATCGATGGCATCCCTCACGTGACATCACTCCGCGCAGCCCATCCGGTTACTCGTCGTTAACACCACACATTCAGACAAGTCATTTAACGTCCGATTCACCTCTCTCTTTCAACATGATCACTTTCGTATGGTGAACCCCGTTTTTGTCCGCGTACGTGCCAGTCGTATCTGCAAACGGAAGGTGCGACCGCCGAAGCGGGCACAGGGACAACGGGGAGGGAAGTACTCAAATGGATGCGCTCGCGTTTCCAGTGCTGGCCGGGTCGGCGCTGACCGAGGCCGTCAGGTTCCTTTTCGACCGGGCAGGTGCGGTCCTGGACCGGCGAGCCGGACGGGTACCAGCAGAGGAGCCGGAGCAGGTTTCTGGGCAGGCGCAGCCGTTGCTGGTCAGGCCGACAGAACTGACAGACACGCGAATCCAGCGTCTCAGCCACGCCCACGGCGCGCTGCGGGTCTATCTATCGCGCCCCGAGTTCCTCCAGGGCGAGGACGCCGATCTGCGCGAGCTTCTCGGTCTGCTGCGCTCGGACCTGGAAGAGATCTACGGGTGTCGGCTGGCCTTTGGCAACGAGGAGCAAGAGAGCCGGCCCGGGGTGGAGATCTCACAGCGTGCCGACTTCATCGACGGCAGTCAGGTCGGTGTGCGCTCTCGCGGCATCACGGAACGCGGACGCGCACGTGTGAAGCAAGACGCCAAGACCGTCGGGAAGACAGGTGAGCAGGTCGGCGTCGAGGTAGACGGCACCATCGGCTGAGACGGAGGCGGCGAAACTATGAGCTTGGATGGCGACCAAGATGGCCAGCGTGGACAGCAGAAGCCGCACCAGTCCACCCATGAGGAGCAACAGCAGGGCAGGCCGTCGCCGATGGAACGCCTCGTAGGCTGGGGCCGAACGCGCGGTGTGATCCCGGAGGAAACGCCCAGTCAGCCAGTGGAAGGCGCCGCGGGCTCAGTGCCGCAGGCGGGACCCGTACACAACTCCCCCGCACCAAGCTCTGAATCCGACAGTAAGCCCGAACAGTGGCCGCCGCCTCCGGAGCCGTCTGAGGGTCCACTCGTCTCGTCGACATCACCCGTGCCGTCAGCTAGGTCCGAAGACTCAGAACAGCCCGGGTCGGTGCGAGCTGATCAAGCCTCGGAAGAGGACACAGTACCTTCCCTGGCCATAGGGACACCCACTCCTGACGCGGTAGAAGCCGTCGGCCAGGCCGCGGTGCTGCAGCGAGCGCTGATCAACCAGGGCGAGATGATCGGCACGAAGTACGTGTTCGAGCAGACACTCGACTCTCATGCGCCCGTCTCGTCCGAGTACCTGGCCGTGGTGCGCGAGGTTTATGCCACGCCTAGGCGCGATGCCGAGTCCGTGCCGACGAATGCGTTCGATAAGGCTCTGGAAGCTCTGCGGCCTTCAGGAGCCGTACTAGTGCTCAGCCGTCCATCGGACAGCGGGCGGACGATCAGCGCCTATGCGCTGCTCGGGCGCCTCTTGGACGAATGTGTTATCAGCGAGGTCCGGCCGATCCCATTCGGCGGCTCACAACACTTCCCGGCCAGGCGCCTCCCCCGTGACCACCACTGCGGGTATCTGCTCGAACTACCTCCTGACGAAGACGAGTTCACCATCCACGAGTCCTTTGGCGCCAGCCTGAACAACATCAGCGAGATACTCCAACGACGAGACAGCCGACTCGTCGTCCTCACCCGACCCGACCAGTGGAGACGCATCAGTCATGGGGCACCGGAGGGCGTCGCCCCGGAGTTGGGCACGGCACGGCCCCGTGATATCGCCAAACGGTGGCTGCTCGCCCAGGAACCCGGGTTTCCCGTCGCTTCGTGGCTCGACCACGAAGGCATTAGGCCCCTCCTCGTCGGCCAAAGCGCAACCGACGTATTGAGCCTCGTATACCTGATGCTGGAACAGCATCGCACAGCCAAGGCGTTGGCCATTGCCGACGCGGCCGACCCGCACGGCATCCTTCGTCAGCAACGCGGTGGGTCCACCCGCCTTACTTTCGACAAGCAGGTCGCCAACGTAGTGGCTGCCCGCAGTAACTGGGAAGATGATCTCTATCAATGGCACGAGCCGGAAACAGGGCCGCGCACCGGCTTCGAACGAAACTTCCTGCTGGCAGCAGCCGTCCTGCGTGGCGATCCAGTCGGGCACGTCTACGCCAAAGCAGCTGAGCTGACAAATCAGCTCGATAAGACCAAAGTTCCCGTGCAAGGCCAGCAGGCCCCGGGAGTCATCGCCATGACACGGGCCATCGATGCTCGGAGAGAAACTGACGGCACTCTTACCTTCAACCGCCCGCACTGGGACGACGCCGCCATCGAGTACTTCTGGAACGACCGGCCTCTGGCCCGCGGCTCCTTCCTCAATTGGCTCGCGCAAGCGCCCATTGACTCCAGCACCAACAAGGAGGCCCTGGAGACCATCACCAGGGAAGACCGTCGCGCCCTGGCTGCACGCATCGGGCAGTTCGCCGTGCGCTGGGCGGTCCGACATCGCCGTCAGGAGCCGCTGGAAGAAATCGTCAAGACATGGTACGACCAGGGCACCGATAAGGAACTGTGGCCTTTGGCCGTTGAACTCCTGGACAATGCGGCCAGCTACGCGGCCAGCGCACCCTACGTCCACACCATGCTGCTGGGCTGGGCAGGTCGGAACCAGCCCTCACTCCAACGGGCCGTCGTCGAGGTGTGCACCCGCGAGTTCGGACGTCGGCACACCGGCAAGGCTCTGCGCCGCCTCAAGAAGGTCGCCGCGCAGGGAAATTCTGAGGTGCTTGACGAACTTCGGGAGGCAGTGCGCGTCCTATGGGACGACATCACCGTTCGACGAACGCTCTTCGGATACGTCGTCGACTGGTGCAGTTCGGAGAAGACGAGCCGGACGGTCGGACACCGCACGTTCACGGCACTGGCTATGGCGTCCTCATCCGAAGCAGAGGCTGGCGCACTCAACTTGCCGCCGCTCCTCCAGGCTGTGGCGGAGAAGCAATCCAATGACGAGGACACCTTCCGCCCCAGCGTGTCGGGACTTGTGGTGGGCTGGCGCACCCTGCTGCATCAGGCGGCGGGGGCTGCCGGAGACCGGGAACTCGACAGGGTAGTTTTCACGTGGCTCGATGGCTCCCTGGACCGTTCGGTGCTCAAGCCCACCGTCTTGGAGACCCTGCGCCAAGCCGTAGACGTCAGAGGTCCCGAAGGACCCGTCCTCCGCGAGACGTTACGCACTTGCGCCGAATTGTGGGTCCAGGGGAAGGACCGTCCCTACTCCAGGGAGAAGGAAGAACTCAAACGCGAACTGTCCGCACTGCTCGACAAGGACCTCGTAGCACGCCGGAACCAGCCCTCCGCACAACAGCCACCTTCCCCGAATCCTGGCGTCAATGCGGGAGACGACGTTGAGTCGGAGGCTACGGCCTTATGAGACGCCGGAAATCCGGGGCGTCTCCTGTGCCTCTCGATGACACCCCAATGTGGACTTCCGTCTTCTCGGACCGCCCCAAGAGCGTGGAATCGACGCTGTGCTTCTCCGCCCGGATTGAGGTCACCTGGCAGCGGCATGGCAGCTCCGCATCTCCCATGAGCTCGCAAGCTGCAGCACGTCTGATCCGTCCCCTGATCGACGATGCGGCCGCCACATGCGACGTGCTGCGCCCCGACGCTGCTGAGCAGGACATCGCCGCTGCCATCCAGGAAAACCTGCCGATCGACGGTGAAGGCGTGCTAGTCACGGACGCCCAGGTACGGATCTCCGTGGACGCGGCCACGCACGAGGCGGCGCTCCAGACGGAAAAGCTCCGGCGGGACTACCGGCGGCAGGAAGAGCTCCTCAGACACGAATACGAGCTAGATGAGCTGGCTCGCCGTCAGGCCCGCGCTCGGGAGGCGTTCCTCCGAGAGGAGATCCTTGCAAACCCAGCCACGGCCCGTCTCTACACGCTGCTGGAGGGTGCCGTGGAGCACTGGCCCCGACTCAGCGGGCCGCCAAGAGGCACCGACCTCAGCAGCCTGGTACACGAAGTCCAGCAGTGGCAGTCGGGGCAACAGTGGGTGACGGTCGCGCAACTACTCCACGAGTTTGTCAACTCGCTGACCACCGAGGGCCGCAAGGAACTGCTCACCATCCTCGCCGATGCCGTCCGGGCATTCGGCGACGACGACACGGCATATCGCCTGGCCTCCCTCGCGGGCGAGGCACCGTGAAGATCACCGCGCTGCGTTGGTTGCTTGACCCCGTCACCAGCATCCTGGCACTGCGGTTGCGGGCGAGGGAACGAGGCCGACTGTCCTACGAGGCCGCTTGGCGCCTGGCGCGGGTCACCCGCCACCCCGACGAGATGGGCTACCGCCTCCACGGCCACCGTGGCGAGGACACCCATTGAATCCAAGAATCCGCCGAGAGCGATCCGCCAGTCTCAACGTCGGTGAGCGTGGGGCCTCACCGCAGTCGGCGCACTGAGTGACAACGACGTACGCCGGATGGACCAGGGCTTCGACCTGCTCGTCCGTGATCTTCCGCGGAGCCCCCGAACGCGGCCGGTCCACCAGACCCTCCAGCCGATCCGCCAAGAATCGGGCCCGCCACTTGCGCACCGTCTCCCGCGAGACACCCAGATCGAGCGCGACCTGCGCGTTCGCCCGACCCTCCGCACACGCCAGCACGATCCTCGACCGCAACACCAACGCCTGAGACGCCGTCCGCTTACGCAACCAGCCACGCAGCACCTGGCGTTCGTGATCGGACAACTCAGCGACAACGGCTTCGGACCAGACATCACCCCATCCTAATGACCGCCCTTGAACTTTGGACTCAGGACACTAGCGCGTGCGGGTGCCGAGGACCTTCCCGAGCGTGATGGCCACGTCGAAGTCCCGATCCCATGTGAGTGCGACGAGGTCGTCGAACTCCGCCTCAGGGCGGAGCAGATTGAGGACGTCGGCTTCGAATACTGAGCCCGGTTCTGCGAGGCCGAGCGCCTCGTCGTGGAAGCGGCGGTACGTGTTTCGTGACCGGAACATGACCGAGTACTCACCGTCTACGAGCTCTCCCACGGAGACATCCCACTTCGCTTCAAGCGCCTGCAGTGTGCCGGCGACGTCGTCGGCGTTGAGCGGCCCGGTCAACAGATCCACTCCCAGCGCTTCTCGGGCCGAATCCAACGGAAGCGTCTTGTCCCAGAGCACCGAGAGATGGCCCTCGAAACCGATGTCCTCGCGAACTGCTTTGTCGAACTCCAGGTAGTCGGTGTCCAGAATCGTACGCATCCAGCGGGTAATCCAGAGGATCGGGGCGTTGATCAGATTCGCCCGCAACGAGCCATTGCCTTCACCGTAGACAGATTCGCGGATGCTCGTCAGCAGCTCTTCGCAGTGGTAGTCCTTGCAGAACCGGAACAAGTGAGCCGACTGCCGTGGCAGACCGCCCCAGAGCGAAGACCGAGGGAGGGGGAAATCAGCCAGAATCGTCTCCAGCTCGCGTTGGAGTCCCGGCTTGGCGGCCGACAACACGAGAGCGTCGTCGTTCTCGTCCCACCGCCCGGCGCCCTCATTGTTGAACTTCGCCTTGCACGAGGCATATACAACGGCTTGAGCACACGTATTGAACAGCTCCGTGCTCACCCGGTACGCAACCTCGCAGTGATAGTTGAGGTTGAATCGGTCGAGCTCTCCGTCGGCGACCCGCTCGAAGACATGCTTCGCCGACAGCACGTCTCTCGCGGCACGGCCGAGGATCCGCTCGACCTCTCCGGACGAGCTGTCGGCGGACGCTTCGTTGGGGCGCAGATCATCGGAGATCTCCTCGATTGTCGAGTCGAGCCGCTGAAGGGTTACCCGAAGCATGCCGCGTACGGTGTCGATGCGGAACCGCTGCGCCTCGTCTTGGAGCAGCATCTGTTCAATGATCAGGTCGAGGTCGGCCAGGAAGGGATAGCGGTCGCGCACAAGCGCGTGTCGTCGCCCTCGTGCGTTCTGCTTCGTGAACATCTCGGTTATGACGAGGCCGAGCGCAAAGATGTCCGCCGGCTTGCCGACACCGAGGGCGTTGTTCCTCACCATCTGCTCGGGAGCGAGGTAGTTCCGGTTTACTAAGAGGTCCCCGCGACTCGTGAGCGAGGAGTCCTTGAAATGCGCGATGCCGAAGTCGGCCAGGACGAGCCGGCGCGCATCAGGGTCGACGAGGACATTCTCAGGTTTGATGTCGCGATGCACTATGCCGTCGCCGTGCACGTACGCGAGCGCATCGCAGAGCTGGCGCGCGTAGTCGAGAAGCACGTCAGCATCGATTTCGTCGTTGATCACGTTTCGCAGCGTCACCGGGTAGAAGTCCATGACGTAGTAGAAGAAGTTCGCGTCCTCTGAGCGCGCGTGGATACTCACGACGTTCGGGTGGCTCGATGTCTGTCCGTACTCGATCTCCTGCTTGAAACGCTTGTTGCGAGCAGAGTCCGCGTCGCGGTCCTTCTTAATCCGTTTGACTGAGAACACCTGACCGTCGGGCTTACGGCGGGCCTTCCACACCACGGCTGATCCGCCCTCTCCCAGAGCTGAATCGCGCTCGTAAGTGACTCCGTCGATGATGAACGGTTCGTGCTTCGGCATGAACCCACCCTACTGACCTCCTCGGGGCAGTGACGTCGGCCAATTGCCGCCAGGACCAGAGCGTTCTCCGGCGGGGCGAGGTAGATGCCCACCACCCCGCGGACCTTGGTCACGAACTGCGGGTCAGTCGACAGCTTCCAGGTGTCCACGATGTGCGGCTTGAGGCCGAACGCCCGCCAGACCCGCGAGACGACCGACTGCGACATGCCCTCCGCCTCGGCCATCGAACGCGTCGACCAGTGCGAATCACCCGTCGGTGGCGCCTGGCCGAGCGTCCTGGCGACCAATGCCTCGACCTGCTCGTCGGTGATCCTTCACGGTGGCCCCGAACGCGGTCGGTCCGCCAGGCTCTCCAGCCGGTTCGCGGCGAACCGGGACCGCCACTTGCGTACCGTCTCTCGCGAGACGCCCAGATCGTCCGCGACCCGCGCGTTCGGCAGGCCCTCCGCGCACGCCAGCACGATCCTCGACCGCAACACCAACGCCTGAGACGCCGTCCGCTTACGCAACCAGCCCCGCAGCACCCGGCCTTCGTGATCGGACAACTCCAGCGACAACGGCTTCGGACCAGGCACCACCCCACCCTATAACCGCAAGCAAACTAACGACTCAGGACACTAGCTTGGCAAGTTGCTTCGCTCGGCCCTGGTTTCGGAAGACGCGTGTGCCGCAGCTGGTCAAGCAGATTCGCATTCTCGCAGCTTCGCCAGTCGCTCCATGGCGAATTGCACACCGGCATCCTGCGCCTGGCGTAGCGCAAGCTGCGCCCTTGCTAAGTCGCCGCGTTGCTGCCGGAGATCAGCGAGGCTCAAGAGGAGGTTCGGGTGACCTTGGCTGACGCCCACCGTCAGAAGGTGTTCGGCTGCCTCTCGCTCGCATCGAGCGGCGCGGGCTTGTGCTAGTACCCGAAGAAGATCCACAGAGCTGGCGGCCAGGTCCTCGGCTTGTCGTGTCCTTCCTCTGGTCTCCAAAATGCGCACGAGATCCATTTCCGCGCTCTGATCCCCCACCACGGTTCTCACTGGCCTCTACGCCCTCCGCCCTCGCCCCGACCGTGCCCCAACTCGGCATCGCCCTCCATGAGGAAGCCACCCTGGACCGGCTCGTTGAAGACCTGGCCTGGACCAGGCTGTCTGGTCTCGAACTCTTTGCCGGACCGGGCAGGGGTCGCCGAGCAATAACCATCAATTGCTGACGGCGGATCACCCTAGCGGGATAGCATCACATCTACAGGCAATCACCTCATCAGCATCCTTTTCATCTCTCATCACACAGCTTTCAGGACGACTGAACCCATGAAGATCAGGCGCGTGCGCATCGAGAACTTCCGCTGTCTACGCAAGGTGGACATAGGTCTGGAGGACATCACGTCCTTCCTGGGCCCCACCGGGGCTGGCAAGTCAACTGTCTTGCGCGCTCTCGACTGGTTCTTCAACGGAGAGAAGGTCGTCGGCCTCAGCGAAGAGGACCTCCACTCGGCTGGGGGCAGCCGCCGGATCACCGTGGAAGTGGAGTTCGACGACCTCACGGAGCCTGATCGGGAAACGCTGGGCCGCTACGCGCCTCCCGACGCCGACAGTGTGATCATTTGGCGTACATGGGAAGAGGGCGAGGACAAGATCACCGGTAAGGGTCTTGCCTATCCGCCGTTCGAAGCGATCCGCCAGGCAGTAACGGCAATGGACAAGCGCCGGGCGTACGCCAGTCTCCGGGAGGAGCAGCCCGACCTCGGCCTGCCCTCGGTCGGTTCCGCAGTAGCAGTCGATGAGGCCATGCATGTATGGGAGCTCGACAACCGAGAGCGGCTCACTCAAACGGAGATTGCGGGAACGCATTTCTTCGGCTTCGCAGGCCAGAGCAGGCTGGCCGAGCTGATCGACTTCGTCTTCGTCTCCGCTGATCTGCGGGCATACGAGGAGGCTGATGACAACAAGTCCACAGTGCTCGGGCGGATCCTCGACCACGCTGTCGACCGTTCCGAGGTGTCGGAACAGATCAGGGCGATTGAGGAGGGTCTGAGTCAGCAACGGGAGGGCATCCACACCAAGGTCTACGGGGATGTCCTGGACGCCATATCGAAGGAATTGTCACGAGAAGTGGCCCAGCTCACCGCAGGGCGGGCCGTCCGAGTCTCCCCTATGGTGCAAGTGCCGAGGCCCGTGAAGACGCTCTTCCGGGTGCGTATCCACGACGGTGCCGCCCAGACGTCGGTACATCGGCAGGGACACGGATTCCAACGAGCTTTGATCATCGGCGCCCTCAAGCATCTCGCCGAGCGCAGGCAGCCACAGGGGCAGGCAAAGACGTTGTGCTTGGCCATCGAGGAACCAGAACTGTTCCAGCATCCCGCCCAAGCAAGGACGTTCGCAGACGTCCTCCGCGGATTGGTGGTGTCGTCCGGCGGCCGCACTCAGGTGATGTACGCAACGCACAGTCCCGTCTTCATTGACCACCGGAACTACCATAAGGTGCGTCGCCTCAGCCATGACCTCGTCGAAGGCCACCCCACCACGATGGTGAGCCAGGTGACCGAGGCGGAACTGTGCGGTTCGCTGGAGCCTTACGGGGTCAGGATCGAGTCCGTGAAGAGGCAAGCAGGAGTCAGGTGCGTGAGCACCCTGGCAGAAGGCTTCTTCGCTGATGTCGCGGTATTGGTGGAGGGAGAGACCGACGCGGCCATCATCCTGGGATCCGCCGAGCGGCAGCACTTGAGCCTGGGCGCGCAGGGAATCACCTTCGTCAGTGTTGGGAGTAAAAGCAAGCTGATGCTCTGCCACGCGATCCTGCGTGCCTTGAACGTGCGCTGCTACACCGTCTTCGACGGAGACGCCGGTCTGGAAGAGAGGAAACGCCAGGGGCTACGCCCCGCGTTGTCGGGAGCAGCGCTGGAGACCGAGGAACGGAGGATCGACGAAGCTCTACGGAACAACGCGCGAGACAACGTGAATCTGCTCGGCTACCTAGGTGGTCCACACACGGTGCGGCCCACGGCTGAGTCCACGTTGCAGTACACAGTCTTCGACGACAGTCTGGAGACCTACCTCGCCTCTCATTGGCCCGCGTGGAACAGGCGGAGGCAGGAGCTGATCAACGACGGAGAGGGGTTCGACGGCAAGAACGCGGCGACATACCGTGAGGCCGCCCGTACTGCCGACGCGGAGCCGCCGGATCTGATCCAGGCTCTGCTGGAGAACGTACGGGCACTCGCTAAGCGCGAGTCACCACCTACGCTTACCACCTGAGTGATCGGGCCGAACAGCGCTAGGGGGCCTCAGCACCCTGAAATCGCCCGTGTCACGGGGTGTTTTTGACTGCGACGGCGGTCAGGTGCCCTTCGCAGAGACGTGTCCTGTGCGGCGCCACCGCGCCAACACTGAGCGGCCGTAGTTGTTGGTGCCTGCGACGCGGTCCAGCTCGGCACCGGTCGGCGTGCGTCCGGATGCTTGCTCTCGTTGGTAGTGGGCCCACATGATCTGCTCGGCCGTGGGCTTGTTTGGCGGACGGGAACCTGCCTTGTCCACGGCGAGAGTGACTACTGGGTCGGGTTCTCGTTCGGTCTCGGTGTCCTGGGCCGTCTCGGACTTCGCGGTTCGGTCGACTTCGGTCTGCTCTCGGTCCCCTGGGCTATGCGCGAGAAGTTCGACTGCGAGGAGCAGGGCCACGGGTGGCCAGCCGGCGACCAGTACCGGTTGCCAGGCCAGCGTGGGTGCGGCTGCGACGTTCGCGGCGAGTGAGACGGCGATACCGAGGAAGAACGCGAGGCGTACGGTGTATCGGGCGCGGAGGGTGTCCTGGCGGTTGGGCTTGAGGAGGCCGACCGTGGCCAGGACGAGCAGGCCGTCCACGGACAGGGGCCATAGTGAAGAGCCGGTCGGGTCAGCTCCGCCTTGTAGAGCGAACTCCCGTTGGTGTTCATACGAGGCGTACGCGGCGACGGCTGCGACCACGGTGGCGCAGCCTCGCCGGATCCAGATGTCGAGGTCGGTCATCGCTTGCCCCGCTCTCCCAGAGCGTCAAGCGCGCAGCCAACGTATGCGAAGGCCTGCGAGTCCGTCGCCGATCGGCCGAGCGGGACGTGTGGGACGCGGACGTAGTCCGCCCCGCAGATGACACAGGCTGGGCCATCGGCCTGAGGTGTGGTGATGTCCTCGACGACGTCGTTCGGGGTCATCGGGCATCGCCACCCTTGCGGCGGCGGCGCTTCGGGAGCTCGACCGTCGTGGAAATGACCAGCTCACGGCGGGCGTGAGGCGGTGTGGATGCTGTGGGGACCTCTCCGGGGGCACCACCTGCGCAGCAGGTCAGAGAGCTGCAAGGCCCCTCGTTCATGCGAACGGGGGGCCTCTTTCATGATCGGGTGCCACATAGATGCCACATCCCCAAAGGATCATGGATGTACAACGGGGTGTAACCCTGTGCCACAGGGGTTCACGGTCCATACGGTGAGACCCCGAGGGGCGGCGCTGCTCCCAATCCGGCGCCGCCGATTTCCGCCTCAGCAGAGCCCGTGGTCCCTGGACGGGGCCCACACCACGGGAGAGCGCCCCCGCCGCGAATGTCGGCGGGGGCGCCTGTGCGTAAACGTAACCACCCCGGGGGCGCTTCACCCCCGGGGCGGGACCCTTTGGCCAAAGCCGCTGCGTCTAACGGCGCAATGAGGCGGATTTCCGTACGCCGCCACCGCGCCGCTCCTGGGCACCACCCGCGCGCCGGGCAGTGCAGTCTCACGCTCCGCCGATCGGACGGAGAGGCGCACCATCGAGGGCCTGCGGCCTCCCGCTTCGCGGGGTGACCCAACTTTGGTGCCGACAAACGATCATCGTCGGCCGAGCGTAAGCGGGTGCCGTCTGAACCCCTCCCCGCCTGGGTGCTCCAGCAGCGCCGCCGGGTGGGCAACCGGGTTCGGGAGCTACGCGAGGCGCGTGACCTGTCGCGAGAGCGCCTCGGCGAACTGGCGGGGCTCGACCGAAAGACCATCTACCGGATCGAGTTGGCGCAGTACGGGACGTCTGTCGACCATCTCGCGCTCATCGCCCGGGCGCTCGGTGTCGAGATCGGTGCACTATTCACTTAGGTGCCGTCAGCATCTGCGACTACCTGGGCGTACGCGTTACCGGCAGTACCCGAGAGGCAGAAATCAGTGATCAGCCAGAGGCCCCGCCCGCGCGCCACGGGAGCGACGCACGAGGGCTCGACTCGGCTGTCAGAGGGCCTGCGGCTCGGCGCGCCGGGTGCGCACTGCCGCGAGTCAACCGTTCGGGGAGCGCAACAACTCATCAGACGCGGCTCCGCGGCCTAGACTCTGGGGTCTCCACCCTCCGCACCATCCGGCGAATGGATCGGCTCCGCATGACTCAGGCGATTCGGCGAGGCGGCAGGACCTCCCGCATCAAGAACCCCGCCGCCCCGGAGGTCTTCCCCACTTCGCGGCCAGCCGACATGGTCAGAGACGGCCTGGAAGACGACGCGATGATCCGCGGGGTGCAATATGAGGGAACGCCCTTCGTGGCTCTCACGGCTGAGGCCGTCGAGATGGAGGGCTGTATGTTCGACAGCTCCCGCTTCACTGGAACGCGCCTGATCCGCAGCCAGTTCAGTGACTGCCGGTTCAATACCTGCGACTTCGCGGAGGTAGGTGCTCAAGATGTCTCCCTGATCCGGTGTGCGGTTAATGGGAGCCGGTTTACGGGCTCGTCGTGGAGGTCTGGGACGTTCCGGGACGTGCGTATTGAGAACTGCGTCATCGCGCCCGCTCTGTTTCGCCATATGAAGCTGTACGCCGTTGTGTTTACCGACTGCAAGATGGCTGGCGCGGACTTCCAGGGAGCCGAGCTGCACAATGTGAAATTCGAGGACTGCGACCTGACCGGGGCGCAGTGGGCCAACTGCCGGATCGGTACTACGCGGTTCGAGAACTGCACTCTCATTGACATTGGCGGAGGCGCGAGCCTCAAGGGCGCCACAGTGCAAGGCCCAGGGCAGATGGAGTTGGCCCTGAGCCTTGCACGGGAAGCGGGAATCCTCTTCGAGTAGCCGGGTCAGACCGTCGGCACGAGGCCCGCCCAGTCCGGGCTGGAGATGCATTGGGTGACGTGATCGAATTCCAGCGGTTCGCCCTCGGCCCACTCGGACATCTCGGCGAGCAACATTTGGCCGTAAGGGGTGAAGGTGTCGCGGTGGGCCTTCATGTCCCGGCATGCGGCGCGAAGCGAGACCGTGTACTTGGAGACGAGCGTGTCCACTCCGCGGCGGTGCTGCAGGTACATCAGCGGGACGGCCACCGCCGCAGCGTGGAAGGCGGCGTGCAGCGGGCGCCGCTGGCCGATCTTGACGGCGGAGAGCGCGCGGTACTCGTCCTTCTCCATCTCGCTGGGCGGCAGAGTGAACATGCCGTAGACCATGTCCATCACGAAGAGGCCCGTGTGCAGGCCCTCGTGGACGAGGCATTCGGCGTACTCGGGTACGTCCCAGTCTCCGGGGCTCATGACGACCAGGCCGGGCAGTGTGTTGGTGCTCCCGCCGCCGTCAGACCTGGAGTTGACGACCACGACGTCTGTCACGAGCAGATCGACCATCCGCCCAAGGTCCGGGCTGAGTTCGTGGATGTGCTGCACGGCCTGGCGGACCATGGCGTCCCAGTGCTCGCGCGTGGGCCCGTCGCTGTGGGTGGCCTTGGCGAAGATGTGCTCGAAGATGCTCTCGGCCTCGCAGTACCTCGCCCATGGGCCGTCCTCGTAGGACAGGGTGATGCCCTCACCCTCGGCCGGTAAGGGCCGGAGCCCTGAGATGGTTTTGCGGTAGGCCGGCCCCAGGGCGGGGGCGTCCTTGAGGTGCTGACCGGTCTGGGCGTGGGCGAGCCGGGCCACCGTCTCACACAGGTGTCCCAAGTTGAGGAAGTGCACGTCTTTTCCTTCCTGGTGAGTGTGCGCCCGGAGCTGCTACCTCAGCTCCGGGCGCACTAGGGCATCAGGGGGCTGGGAAGGCGACTACGCCTTGTTGTCCGTCCAGCCGCCCATCATCTGAACGTGGGTCCCTTGCCGGGACTGCTCGACCCGCTGCCGGATGCCGGCCGCGACGCTCGCCGGGTCGCCCTGGACGGCCGCCACAACGCTCGACAGCGCGTCGGTCGACATGCTGGTGGCGGTCGGCGGCGGGGTCGTGGTTGAGATCATCACGCCTCCTTTTTCGATTCCCTGAATGGATCACGCGCGTGAGCGAGAGAAGATTCCAATTACTCGCTGGAATCTCTTCGCCGACGAGGACACTACTCACCTGACGGGGTGTCGAGAATACCCAAAATCATGATTTCTTGAATTGGAATATGCCACTCGTGGGCGTATTGAATATGGGCGTGTTGAAGCGCCGGAATGCCAACGCGGCATCCGGATAAAATATGCGTCCTCCCCACCTGTCAAGGTGACAGCACTTGGTTTTGTATTTCCGGGGAGGATGGGCTGGCCCATTACTTCTTTGAGCGGGTCTCCCTCCCTGCCCTGCGGCCGGCGGCCGTGCCTGGCTGCACCGACCGCAGGGTGTTTGGGAGGATGGACCGCCGACCCGGTGAGTCCGGTACGGGGGCACCAGACCGCCGGCGGCCCACCCGGTCTATGGGTCCGGGGTACTGGCGAAGGAGAGCCAGACGGCGAGCACCAGCAGCGCGGGGATCGCAGTGAGCAGCAGGCCCAGCCGAGCGGCGCGGAAGGCGAGCAGCCCGGCCCGCACCGCGAGGGGCTTTCGGCGGTATCTCATCCGGCGCCTCCCGGACTCCGCCTCCCCCGGCGGGGCGGGGGCGGCTGCTCGCGTCGCACGTGCTTGCACTGGTCCTGCAGCACCCCCGTCACCGTGGGGTACCGGACGGTGTCGCACCCTGTGCACACCGCTGCCCAAGCGGCGCTTGCGAGGCCCGGATATGGGATGAGCGGCCGGTACCCGGCATCACGCAGGATCTGTTCGGCTCTGATTGCCCGTTCGGCGGAAGTGGCCTTGCGGTGGCCCATCATGCGCCGCCCCCTCCTCTGCATGAGCCTTCCGCGTGGCCTCCTCGTAGGCGCGCAGCAGCTGCTCGCCGGTCTCGCACCCGGCGCCGGGCGTGCGGCAGGCCAGGCAGCCCGCGGCGTGCTCGATGGCCGGGCGCCACGCCTCATCGGCGAACGGGTCCTTGGTCTCCTCGGCGGTCTGCTCGGCGGCCGTCATCGGGACCTGCCCCGCTCGAGGGCACGGCGCCTGGCGGCGGCCTGGGCGACGGCGTCGCTCGGGTAGTCGCGGGCGTGGGTGGGGCAGGCGTAGACGGTCGCGCGGGCGACGCTGCCGCTGTGCTCGATGGCGACCAGGACCGGCTCGTCAGTGGGGAGTTCGCAGCGATAGCAGAGCTGCCGACCGTCCGGCTCCGGGCCGAGGACCTCGTCGAGGGCCTGGCTCAGGGCGCGGATCAGGTCATTGATGTCGGTCAGATACCGGTCCGGGCCGAGCGGGATCCGCCAGTACGTCGAGTGCTCGGGCCCCCAGGAGGCGGGCGGTACGCCGAGGAGGGTGCCCTCGTCGGCGAGTTCGGTGAGGATGCGGACCTGGCGCATGCGCCAGCTGCGGACGGTGGCAGTGTCGATGGCGGTCAGCCAGTACGTCTTGCCGTAGGTGCCGTCATGGATGACGGCGCCGGACCGGTCGCCGAGCAGCTCGAGGGCGCGGTCGGCGACGGCGGTAGGCGCGGACACGGCGTCCCACCATTTGCCCACCGGTAACACCTCGACGTCCTCGGTGTTCGGCGGTGTCCAGAGCAGGGTTCTGGTTGTCATACCGCGCCTCCCGGAGACGCGCCGAGGAGAAAGGCGAGGCGAAGAGCGGTACCGCTCTCGTCGCCACGCTCACCGAGCTCATATCCCCAGGAGGTGACGTAGCGTCCCCCTGGCTGGCAATCTCCTCCACCAGATTGGCGCTGAGCGGATTTGCCACACACAGCTGGGCACCCTTCGCCACTATCGACAGTCCGTAGGCTTTCAGTCGATCGGCGAGGTCGCGGTAACCGGATGCGTCCATGCATCGATGTCATCGCACCGACAGTCGCGACGGGATATGACAACCTATGACACGGAGTGGATCATGACTCGGGCTGTGGCTATCACCGGTACCCGGTCGACAGAGCACCGCGACCTCGACAGCTACGCCGAGCTGTTCACCAACTATCTCGCTCCATTCGCCGCCCCCGAGACCCGGTTCTACATCGGCGGCGCCAAGGGCATCGACAGCCTGTCCCTGCTCTGGCTCGCCGGGAACTCCGACGCGCAGATCACCATCGTCGTCCCCGGCACCGTCCGACAGCAGCCCGCCGAAGCGCGGCAAGCCATCACCCGCAGCCGCGACCGCATCACAGAAGTCGTCGAACTCGGCGCGGGAGAAGAGCTACGCAGCCCGGCCTTCCACGCCCGAAACCGGTGGATGGTCGATCGCTCCGACATGGTGATCGGCTTCCCTCTCGGTGGGCCGCAGACTACATCAGGGACGTGGCAAACCCTCAACTACGGTGCCGAACAGGGGAAAGCACGCCTGATCGTGCCCGTGTGACGCGGATCACCGGCATGATGAGGGCATGAGCACGTGCGAAAGCCGCGGCGCTGCTGCCCTCAAGTCCCTCCGCAAGGCGCGAGGCTGGTCCCTGGCTGACACCGGGCGGGCGCTCATCGACACGGCGCGCCGCCTCGGCCAGCCCCTCTCCTCATCGGTCCCGAGCGTGCAGCGGTCCGTCGCTCGGTGGGAGAGTTCCAAGCCCATCCTTCCCAGCGACCGGTACCAGCTCCTGCTCGCGCACCTCTACAGCCGGGGCACTGACGGTCAAGTCGCGCTGGGGCCGGGCAGCGACTTCGCCGAACTGCTCGACGCTCTCGCGTACCTGGGCGAGGCAGACGCCCATCTGCACGAACTGCGCGCGCTCCTGGTCCGCACGGCCACCGACGACGGGACCGGCCTGCTCGCTCTGCTGGGGCCCGCTACCCAGCACTCCATGGCCGTCGCGCTCGCCGATCCGACGCGCGCCGATGACGCGCTCCTCGACGGATTGCGCGCGGCAGTCGGAGACGTCAACTCGCAAGTGGGCTCATTGCCCTTCGCTCGATTGCAGGTGCTGCTCGCCCCCGTGGTCGAGTCCTGTCAGCGGCTCCTGGCCGGAGGCGTGCCCGAGCCGCTGTTGCCTGAGCTACGCACGGTCGCGGCTCAGGCATACACCCTCGCCGGGCGGCTGGCCTTCGAGACCCGTGATGACCAGGCATCCCGGGCGCTGTACGCGGCTGCTACTGAAGCGGCAGGGCAACTCGGTGCCCCGTGGCGCCGGGCAGTCGTGCACATGAGCCATGCCCTGGTCACGCTGTACTCGACGCCAGGCATCGGCGCGGCCCGTGAACTGGTCGACGCCGCGGTGCGCGACGCCCGTACTGGCGACAGCGTCCGCGTGCGGGCCCGAGCGCATGCGCTGCAGGCCGAGATCGCCGCACGGTCGGGCGCCGAGCGGCACGCGCAGACCGCGCTGTCGCTCGCCTGGTATGACCTCGACCGTGACGACGACGGGGATCCCTCGCCGACGAGCTTCAGCGCTGATCACCTGCGCGGCTTCGAGGGTCTGTGCGAGCTGTACGTAGGAGACGCGGCGGTCGCTCACGATGTCTTCGCCAGCAGCGCGGAAGCCCTGGACACGCCGCGTGAGCGGGTGCAGCGGGCCATCGTCTCCACCGATCAGGCCCTGGCCTGTATTCGTCTCGATGCGCCGGAGAGGGCCGCAGACCTCCTGCACGCCTGCGTCGATTCGGCAGCCAGCACCGGCGGGCGTGTACCGGCGTTGCGTCTGCGCCAGGCCCGTAAGGAGCTGCGTCCGTGGCGGCGCGAGGGCTTCGTCGCCGATCTGGACGATCACCTCATCGACGTACTGGGAAGCTGACACGACGAAAGCCCCCTCGCCCGGCCCCTTAGGTTCTAGTGGTCGTCGCAACACCCCAGTTCAGGGGGTGCGATGGACTTCGAGATCCGCAAGCAGAAGATCCAGGGGCGAAAGAAGCTGCGTCGAGAGCGGGAAGAATACTTCCGGCTCATGCGACTGGGCTTCAGCAACGCGGATGCGTGTGAACGTGTGGGCGTCAACCCTCGGACCGGCCGTTAGTGGCGTAACGGCCGGCCCGAGGGCCGCAAGAAGCGGCCCAGGCCCGTCACGCCGCCGGTGCGGGCTCTCCCTGACCGCTCCGGCCGCTCCCGGTACCTGACCGAGGACGAGCGGATTCACATCGCCGACCGGCTGCGGGAGAAAGTGTCCGTACGGGCCATCGCCGACGAACTCGGCCGCAGCCCGTCCACGGTCAGCCGGGAGATCCGCCGCAACGGCATGCCTGTGCCCGTGGGCTCTGCCCAGTGGGCCTACCGGCCCTACGCCGCCCAGTCCCGCGCCGACGCCCGGCGGCCGCGCCCGAAATCAGGCAGCATCGGCCAGAACCCCGAACTGAGAGACTTCATCCAGGACCACCTGGACCTGCGGTGGAGCCCGGAGCAGATCTGCCAGGCTCTGCGAGCACAGTTCCCAGGCCGCCCGGAGATGCACGTGGTCCACGAGACGATCTATCAGGCCCTCTACGTCCAGGGCCGCGGCGAACTGCGCCGCGAACTCGCCAGGGCCCTGCGGACCAGCCGGGCCCGGCGCAAGCCCCGCCGCCAGGCCCAGCAACGGCAGTCCCGTTTCCGTGACCCCATGGTGATGATCAGCGAACGCCCCGCCGAAGCGGCGGACCGGGCGGTGCCCGGCCACGGGGAGGGCGACCTGATCATCGGCTAGGACGGCGCCTCAGCCATCGGCACCCTCGTTGAACGCTCCACCCGCTACGTGCGGCTCGAACGAGAACACGAACGGTCTGCTGCGGCAGTACTTCCCCAAGGGCACCGACCTGTCCGTGCACAGCCGCGAGCACCTGGATGCCGTCGCCGCCGAACTCAACAGCCGGCCACGCAAAACGCTCGGCTGGGAAACCCCAGCCGAGCGCCTCGCTGAGCTCCTGGCCACAGCCAGTTGATCACTTGTGCTGCAACGATCCCTCGAATCCGCCGTGTGGCCGAGGGCCTTCAGGCCTCGAGGGTGTTCAGCCTTTGCGGCTGATCAGACGGCGGTGACGTTGAGGCCCGCCTGGCCGCTCTGCAGGTTCGCCGCACCATCCACCACGACGCTGTGGCCAGCCAGCTCGACGCCGCCGACACCCTCCAGGTGGCCCGGCTGGCTCTGCAGGGCCAGCCCGCCGGCCGCGCCGCCGGCAACGCCGTCCAGGTCGGCGTCGGAAATCTCGCGGGTCTCGATCTGGGCGTTGTACATAGTGCACGCTTCCTTCGTCAGTGATCTCTTGTGTGAGACGACCGGTGACCACAACCGCGGTCCGGGACCGGCGCGGACTCCGGTACGGGCAGGGCTCTCCGCCCATACCGGAGAAGGAGATCCACAGACACGGAGAACCTGCGGATCCGACTCGCCGATAACCAGCCGACTCACTTTGACTGCGCCACACGTCCCCCACATGTCACACCCGCACCGGGCGGACGCTTGCGGAGCACAGCGAGCAGCTGGCGGAACATCGACTCCCTCGCTGACGCCATCGGTGTGCCGGGGGACCGGTCGGTCACCCAGCGTCTGAACACGATCGAACGAGTCCTGAGTGGGCGATGAAGCTCACCCCCCTCCGTCAAGCAGGCCAAAGGAGCAAGCGGAAGACCCGGGCCGCACCGCAATCGTGGTCGCCTGGGACGGTGAGCCGCGTGCGGTCCTGGAGGTCGCCGACGCGGTCGAGGACGCCAGCGCCGAGACCACCGCACGGCTGAGAGCACTCGGCCTCGAGGCGGCGCTGCTCACCGGCGACAACAAGGCGGCCGGGCTCAGCCAAGCGGCACCAAGGCTCATCAACTCGGCGATGCGGCGTCGGAAGCAGGAGCCGTGAAGGTGGCGGTGAGCAGGGTGACAAGCTGCTCAGTGGCCCGCGCCTCCGAGTCGGGGACATGAGTCGGTTCACCGGGGTGGAGATCGACGAGGGTCCCGGATTGATGGAGGGCGAGCAGCCCCACCATCGCCCGATATCGAAACGCGACCTCGGACGGCGGGAGGTCAGGGAGCGCCGTTGTCAACGCCCGGAGGAATCGCCCCTCCACCGGGCCGACCTCCGCCGCGAACAGGCGACGGATCCGGGGGTCCGGCTCACATACGACTCTGCCGAGGACGCGGGCGACATGCCTGCCGCGGTGGCCGTGCCGCCCTACGACATCAGCTCCGGTGGTGACGAAGACGCGTACCAAGTCATGTACCGCCGGCTCGTCGTCCGTGGCGGTCAACTCCTCGAGCAGCCGTTCACGTTCGGCATTGGTCGCGGCCATCGCGCGTTGTGCGACCGCGCGCAGCAGGCCCTCCTTCGAGCCGAAGTGATAGTTGACCGCGGCGATGTTGACGCCTGCCGCGTCGGTCACGTTGCGCAGTGAGGTGGCAGCGAAGCCGTGCTCGCCGAAAAGCTCCTCCGCGGCGTCGAGGATGCGGGTCTTGGTGGCGGCGCGCGAGGGCGCGGGGGTTCTTGGCACGGACCCAAATTAAAACGAACGCTTGATTCAGGCAAGGAACCCCTGCTTCAATTCAAACGCTCGCTTAAAACGCTTATTTGATCAAGGTGTGATGCCGATGAAGTCGACCCAGACCCCGCCGTCGGCCGAGGCGGTGCCATCCGCGCGGCGCCGAACGGCAGTGCTGGCAGTGATGTGCCTGGCCCTTGCGGTAGTGGTCGGCATGCTCGCCGCACTGCTGGTGGCCGCCCCCGACCTCGCACGCGATCTCCGCGCCACCGAAGCCGAGCTCCAATGGATCATGAACGCTTATGGTGTCGCCTTCGCGGGGCTGCTGCTCACAGGCGGAGCGCTCGGTGACCGCTACGGCCGCAAGAGAGTCCTGCTCTCCGGGTTGACCCTGTTCGGCCTCGCATCAGCCGGGGCGGTCTTCGTCGATGACGTGAACATCATCATCACACTGCGCGGAGTGGCCGGGGTGGGCGCCGCGCTGGTCATGCCGATGACCTTGGCCGTCATCACCCACGTCTTCCCTCCGGAGGAGCGCGGCCGCGCGGTCGGCACATGGTCGGGGATCAGCTTCGGCTCCGCGCTGCTCGGCGTGCTCCTGGCAGGCGGGCTCCTCGAAGCCTTCTCCTGGCGCTCGGTGTTCGCGGCGAACGCCCTTCTGGCCGCCCTGGCTCTCCTGGCCGCGGCCGTCCTGACTCCCCCGTCGAAGGACCCGGAATCCGCCCCGCTGGATGCCATCGGCTCGCTCCTGTCGGTGGCGGGTATCGGGGCGCTCGTCTACGGGACCGTCGAAGGCCCCGAACGCGGCTGGACCGACACTGCCGTCCTCGCGGGCTTCGGGCTGGGCGCCGCGGGAGTCGCCGCGTTCATCACCTGGGAACTCCGGTGCGAGAACCCGCTGTTGGATCCCCGAGTGTTCCGTCTGCGCGGCGTTTCAGCGGGCTCTCTGATCATCACGGCCGAAACCCTTGCCATGTTCGGATTCTTCTTCCTTCTCCTGCAGTACCTCCAGCAGATCCTCGGCTACTCGCCGTTCAAAGCCGGACTCACCATGATCCCGATGGCCGTCGCCGCGATCGTCGTCTCCCCTGCCGCGCCTCCCCTCGCTCACCGGTACGGCATTCGCGCGGTCATGGGCCTGGGGATGGCGATGATCGCGGGCGGGCTCGGCGTGATGGTGCCATTCGTCGACGGCACGAACTACTGGCCCGTTCTCGCCAGTACCGCGCTCCTCGGCGCCGGAATCGCCCTCGCCGCCACCCCGGCCACCGACGCCATCCTCGCTCCACTGCCACCTGCCAAGCAGGGTGTCGCCTCCGCCCTGAACGATGTGACCCGCGAACTCGGCGGCGTCCTGGGCATCGCGATCCTCGGTAGCGTCTTCAACACCACCTACCGCTCCCGTACCGCCCACGCCACCCGCGAGATGCCCGGCCCGGTCCCCGACAGCGCCCGCGACTCGCTCGCCGTGGCCTTGCACGCGGCCCGGGAACTCGGCGGCCGGTCCGGCGCACGGCTCGCCGACGCGACCCGCGACGCCTTTCACGCCGGAATGATCAACGCACTGGTGGGCGGTGTGGTCGTGGTGGTCGCTGGGGCGGTGGCAGCGATGGTTCTCCTCACCGGCGGCCGTTCCGCCGCCGGCAAGGGCCGCCCGCCCGCCGACCATGACTCCTGACGTGGGAGCGCCCTTGCGGCCCTGTACCGGCTCGGAGCACTGGCACTCTCCGGCACGGATGCCCCCTCGGCCTCTCCGCTCGCCATTCTCGCCGCCGCCTCCATGACACGCCGCCGCCTCCATGACACTCGGCAACCTGGCCGCCTTCTTCCAACGGAACGTCAAACGGCTGTCGGCCTCATCCGGTCAGGCGGCGATCCGCGAATGGCCGTGCCTCGGACGCGGGTGAGGAGCGGCGAACGGGGCTGTATACCCGTCCGCCGCTCCGTTCCCGCATATGGTCCGTCAGGCGGACGCGGGCTGTGCCTCAGGCGCCCGCACGGCCGCGAGGCGGCCGGTGCGGTGCAACCCGTACAGAGCCACGGCACAGGCCAGGCCCAGTGCCAGCAGCGCGAGCCACGGCAGCGCGGACATCCCCGCCGCCCGGGCAGCGTCCAGCGCCGCACCGGTGAGCAGGTTGCCCAGGGTGATGCCGACGCCGCAGATGGTGTTGTACAGCCCGTAGTGGGTGGCCACGAGCCGGTTCCCCGAGAGCCGGACGATGGTGTCCATCTCGAACGGGTAGGCGATCATCGTCCCCAGCGCGAGCAGCAATGCCGAGAGCGCGGGCGGGGCGGCCGCGAGCAGCCAGCGGCCCACGCCGCCGCCCGGTACTGGAGCCGCGGTCGCGAGCAGCAGTGGTACGAACGCCACCCCCATCGAGAGCAGCCCCCAGGTCAGCGCCCGCCCCGGCTCCATCCGGGCCTTGCACCAGGCGGTGACCTTCGTCTGTCCGAGGATGGTGCTCAGTCCCGAGACGGCGAACAGCAATGCCACCGCCGCCGTCCCGGACTCACCCTCGCCGCCGAGGCGGCGCACTTCGAGCGGCAGGGCCAGATAGACCTGGAACGACAGGACATACGAGCCGATCATGGCGGCCGAGAAGAGCAGGAAGGGCCGGTTGGCCACCACCTCTCGCCACTGCGACAGCACGCTCTCGCGCCCTGTGTCCTGGCTCTCCTTGGTGTTGTCGCCCCTCCGGGGCGGCAGCGCGCGGATCTGTACGACGCTGAGCACGGCGAAGACCGCTGCCGCGACCATGCAGGTGACGCGGAAGCCGATGCCGGTCAGCACCATGCCCACCAGCGGGCCGAGCAGGATTCCCGCCTGGTAGAAGATGTTGAACAGGGCGAACGCCTCCACCCGGCGCTCTCCCGCGTCCGCTGCGAGGTACGCCCGTACCGCGGGGTTGAACAGGGCGCCGGCCAGCCCCGTGGCCGCCGAGGCGGCCAGTAGCGCGGGCAGGGAGTCCACGAGGCCCAGAGCGGCGAATCCGACGGTGCGCAGAACGCATCCGGCGATGATCAGCGGCTTGTAGCCGAGCCGGTCCGCCAGCGTGCCACCGACCAGGAACATGCCCTGCTGGCTGAAGTTGCGCACTCCCAGAATGAGTCCGACGAGCCAGCCGGCCAGTCCCAGAGTGCCGGACAGGTGGGCGGCCAGGTAAGGCATGAGCATGTAGAAACCCAGGTTGATGGTGAACTGGTTCACCATCAACAGCTGGACACTACGCTCGTAGGAACGCACCTGTGTGAACAGCGACTTCACTACGCCACCTCCTCGTCGGGATCCTCGGTGGCGTCCTGGAGGGTGAGGGGGTCGGCCACGGTGGTGCACCGGGTCCAGCGGTGTACTTCCTTTTCGTCCAGGCGGCCGATCAGGTCTGGTTCGGGTGCGGGGGGTGAGCCGAGCAGCCCATGGGCGGCGCAGTAGTCGTCGTCGTAGACCGTTCCCAGGTAGCGCTGCGGTCCATCGGGGAAGATCGCCACGATCCGGGCCTCCGCGGGCATGGTCCGGACGAGCCAGCCCGCCACCAGGGCGACCGCTCCGACGCTCCATCCGCCGGTGGCGTAGTGGGACGAGGCCAGTTGGCGGCAGGTCCACACGGCCTCCGCGGGGGCCACCCAGTGCACTTCCGAGAACTGGTCGTAGGCGACGTTGCGGGGGTAGATGCTGGATCCCAGCCCCCGCATCAGGCGGGGCCTGGCGGGTTGACCGAAGATCGTCGATCCGACGGTATCCACTCCGACGACCGTCAACTCGGGGTAGAGCTGTCGCAGGACCCGGGAGACGCCGGCAGAGTGTCCGCCGGTGCCGACGCTGCACACCAGCACATCGATATGGCCGAGTTCGCGGGCCAGCTCAAGCGCGAGCGGGGTGTACGCGGCGACGTTGTCGGGGTTGTTGTACTGGTCCGGGCACCATGAGCCCGGGTGCTGGTCCCGCAGTCGCTGGACGCGGTCACGGCGGGCCTGCTGCCAGCCACCGGTCGGGTGGGGCTCGGAGACGACATTGACCTGGGCGCCGAACGCGGTCAGCAACCGGGTCATGGACAGCTCCAGCCCCGGATCGGTGACCAGGGTGACCGGGTGGTGGTAGACCATGCCCGCCAGGGCGAGTCCCAGTCCCAGGGTCCCGCTGGTGGACTCGATGATCCGGCCGCCGGGCCGCAGGTCACCGCGGGCCCGGGCCCGTTGCACCATGTGCAGCCCGGGGCGGTCCTTGATGCCGCCGGGGTTGAAGCCTTCCAGCTTGGCCCAGAAGCCACGTCCCGCCGGGACGAGGGGCTCGGACACTCGCAGGAGCGGGGTGTTGCCGACCAACCGGGAAAGGGCGGACCTGGCGGTCAGCGGACCGGTGTCAGTGGTGGTCGAGGAGTGCATCTTTCCGCTTTCTTTTCAGAGCGTGAAAAGGTGTCGGGTCGTCTGATCTCGTCCCGGCGAGACCCCGTAGCGCGCTTCCCGGATCCGGGGCCGCTCGTTCAGGTACGCCGGCATGACGGCGGTGGCGGGCACGGCCTAAATGCGCCACCGGCAGACGACGGACAGCCTGGAACTCCCGGCCAGTGCTGGGCTGCTTCTCTCTCGCCCAGGGCGTGCCACGGCGCGGATGGCCGCCATGGCGAATGCCGGAGCTACGCCGACAGTCGGTACCAGCTCACGCGAGGGCGCCGGTGGCCTCGGCACGGAGAGACCGGCAAGGCCGCGTGGAACGCAGGACTCCGCGTTGGGTACTGCCTCGGTATCCGAGTCCACGGGCGATGCCGCCTGTACGGACCCCCCGGACGCGATCGGCACCGGAGCGCTCCGATGGCCTGACTCCTTATGTGGACCGGCACAGTCCAGAACGGCCAGCAGCAACCCGCACAACACAACGGCGATGAGGCAGCGATACCAAGGAGACCCGGGTAAGAGGGCAGGGCGGGCATGAAGATGAAACGGCAACAGTTCCTCCGCATGGGCCACCGCCCCCGATGCGGAGCGGGGATGGGCGGTGGACAGAGACCGACAGGGCAGGGTTCAGCGCCCCGAACGTCCCCGAACCAGCGTGCTGAACCAGCGGATCCGGGAGATCAGGGGCACCGCGAACCGGCAGCACCGAGCCGGGCCGGGCGTATGGCGGGCATACGCCGACCGGCCGACGGTACGGGGTACGCCTAAATCCGCAGAACCACGCAGGCAGCGGTGTCTGTCAACGGGCACCCGCCCGAAGCCGACCGGACCAGGCCGGTCATCCCCGATGGCCCGGCCGGAGGAGCCGACGCCCGGCCGAGCATCGCCGGGCAAGGGGCCACCCATACGGAGCCGTACTGCGGCTGACCCACCAGACACTCATGCGCCGGATGAGAGGAGTCATGGTTGCCGTTGTGGGGATCGTTCCGTGACTCGGACCCGCCGTCGGACATCTTCTCAGCGACGGCGGACGCTGCCCCGGTGTCGCCCTGGCTCACGGTCGCGCCCTGATCTGCCGCACCAAATGCGAGATGCCTGGCTACGCCTTCCGCGCTCACGCCATGCGCGTACACCAGCCCGAGCAGGGCCGCCGCCACCCACAGCACACGCAGCGCCCGCCGCGACGGGCGGCACCACGTCATAACGGAGGGAAACCAGGCCGTAACCATGCCGTGACACTAGCACTGAAGCGGAAGCACTCGAGAAAGACCTGAAACTTCGCGCCAAGTTCCCGCATGGCACGCGGAATGGGCCTTGTGCGACTCAGGCCCGCAACTCCCGGGGCGGAAAGCACGAGCAGCGAACGTGCACGAGGACAGCGACTGGATGCGCACCGGACGCCACGCGGCGAGACGTGGCCCCTGATCGGTCAGCGGGCGCACCGGACGGAACTCAGGCACCTGCGTCTTCGCCCACCACGGTCAGGTCGTCACCCAGCGCCGCGGCGATTTCGGCGGCCCGGGAATGGTCGTCCAATCGGCGCGTCAGGTAAGCGCAGGCATGGCCGTGCCGGAGGGACCACCAGGCAGCCGAGCCGCCGATCCCACCCTTGGCGATCTTCCCCTTGTCACGTACGAAACCCAGCGTCCAGGTGATCTCGGTACCGAAGACCTCGTCGTAGCCGGTGACTTGGGAGGCGAGGAGCTCAGTGTGCAACCGGGGCCCCAGCAGTTCGCGTACCGGCCCGTCCTCGCTGGTGAGCCGGGAGAAGAACTCAGCCATGGCGGTCGCGGTCGTGTGCAGGTTGACCGCCCCGAAGACGGCCTGCCGCCAGGCCCGGGAGTTGACCCGCTCCACGTCCAGCACCCCGACCGGGGTCCGCAGCCACGGTGCGGCGTGGAGCTGCCGTGGCCAGTTCGGGTCCGCGTATTCCAGGTCGGCGACACGGTCCAGGGCCTCATCCGGCACTCCGAACCACGCGTCGAGCCCCAGCGCGGGCCGTACCACATCGTTGAACATCTCCCCCAGCGTCGCACCGGCGCTCGCCCGCAGGATGCCGTCGACCAAGTGACCGTAGGTCAACGCGTGTTCCCCGAGCGAGGTCCCGGGAGGGTACTCCGGCGCCGCTCGCGCCAGGCTTTCCCGCAGCCCGCCGTCATCCAGCAGGTCGAAGCCTGCCGCTTCGGGAGCGAAACGCGGCTGGCCCGCCCGGTGCGTGAGCACATGGCGGAGAGTGGTCCGGTCCTTGCCCCGGGCCCCATACGCGCTCCAATACCCGGCGATCGGCTCGTCCAGTGCCAGCGCACCCGGGGTATATCTCGGAGGCGCGGTGAGGCCCCGAGGCTCCCGTCATCTGGTGGAGCCCACCAGGTGACGGGAGCCCTGGGGCGATCAGGCTCGATAGGCCACCAGCGCCATCATCCCGGCCTCGCCGTGGTAGGCGTTGTGGCAGTGCAGCATCCACTGGCCGGGGTTGTCGGCGTCGAAGACCACGGACAGCTTCTTCTTCGGCAGCACGATCGCGGTGTCCTTGCGGGGCCCGGAGCTGCCGAGTTGGTAGGTGTGGCCGTGCAGATGCATCGGGTGCCACATGCCCGTGCGGTTGACGAAGTCCAGCCGGACCCGTTGCCCTTCCTCGACCATGAGCGGGGCGGCCGTCGGATCGCTCATGTCGAACGCCTTGCCGTTGATGGCCCAGTTGTACTTCGTCATGCCGCCGGTCAGCTCCACGCGGAGCGCTCGGTCCGCCTTCTTCGGCGACAACCCGACGTCGTCCGCCGCACGGAGCTTCGAGGCCGTCACGATCGTGCCGTCCAGTTCCTTGGGGCGGACGGTGGCTTTCGGTGCCCGGCCCGAACCGGTACGGACCAGGGCCAGACCGGTGGCGTTCTTCCCCTCGGCGAGCGCGACGAGAGGGAAGACGCCATCCGCGAGTGTGACCAGCACGTCGTAGCGCTCACCCATGCCGATCAGCAGGGCATCGGTCCGCTGGTGCTCGACAGGGAAGCCGTCGGTGTGGGTGATGGTCATCCTGTGGCCACCGAGCGCGACGCGGTAGGCGGTGTCGCCACCGGCGTTGATGATCCGTAGCCGGACCCGCCTGCCGGGCTTGCCGGTGTAGACATCCGGGTCGGCCGGGACACGGCCGTTGATCAGGTGGTACGCGTACTTCACGTCGCCCGCGTCACCGCCGAGCAGTTCGCTGTCGGCGCCCATCAGCATGAACTTCATCGACATGCCGTCGCCGGAAGAAGACGGTGAGGCGCTCGCCCCGCCCTTGTCTCCGCTCATGTCCATGCCGCCCATACCACTCATATCGTGGCCGCCCATGTCCATCCCGCCCATGCCCTGCCGCAGCTCGGCGAAGACCTCGTCGGGTGTGCCGGTGACACCGTCGACCCAGTCGTCCAGGACGACCACCCACTCGTCGTCGTAGGACAGTGGCTCCTTCGGATCCTCGACGATCAGCGGCGCGTACAGCCCGCGGTCGAGCTGGACCCCGACGTGCGGGTGGAAGAAGTAGGTGCCGGGGGTGTCGGCGATGAAGCGGTAGGTGAAGGTGGATCCGGCCCGTACCGCGGTCTGCGTGGCCGGGGGAACGCCGTCCATGTCATTGCGCAGGGCGAGACCGTGCCAATGGATGGACGTGGCCGTCTTGTCCGGCAGCTGGTTGGAGAGTTCGGCGGCCACGGTGTCACCGACCGACACCCGCAGCTCCTTGCCGGGGGCCTGCCCGCCGAAGGCCCAGCTCTTGGCCATGACGCCGCCGCCGAGCTCCAGCATGGCGGGCGCGGCGGTCAGGGTCAGCTTGCGCACCTTGCCGGTACTCGTGCGCTACTTCTCCGCGGCGGCCACGGCCGGGTCGGACGGCTTGACCAGGGCGGTGGTGCGGTCGGTGTCGCCGCTGGAGCCGCTGCAGGCGGCGAGCGCGCCCGCACCCGCGGCGCCGAGCCCGGCCAGCAGGACAGAGCGGCGGTTGACGCTGTTCACGATGACGGTGTTCCTCTTCTCGATATGCCGTGTGTTCGGTCGCACGCGGGCACGGCTGATCGCATACGCGGACGCGAAGACGCCGTGGGGGCGGCCTACAGAAGCAATCGAGAGAGCACGGAAAGGTCGGGCGGCCCCCGACTCACGGTGCCGGGAACAGGGCGACCGGCCGGGATGGCGTGCACATCGCCCTCGCGGCCGACCCAGGGCTCGCTCGGCGGCATGTGTTTGACGACGTCGATACCGGCGGCCGAGCAGTGCTGCACGCCCATGCCGGAACAGGGTCCATCGTCACCGTGCGCGGCCGGGGCGGAAGCCCGTGCGGTGTCGTCGTGCCCACCCCCGTGCGCCGACATCCCCCCGTGCGCCGACATCCCCCCGTGGCCCGACATCGCCGCCGAGGGCGCATGGACCATTTGCGCCATCCCGCTCATGTCGGTGGCACGCACCGAGGGCGAGACGGCCGCATTCGTCTCGTGGTGGAGGAGCACGGCGAACGCGGCGAGCAGTGCGACGACCGCGACCCACATCCAGCGTCCGGCGCCACCACGGGCACGGCCCCGTCCGGCCCCGGCTGTGGTCATGGCTTCCATCCCTGCTCTCGGTGAGCGACTCCGCCAATATACCCGGTGGGGGTAACACTGAACGCTCTCCTAATTTCCTACGTACTAAGGGTCTCAGTAGCCGATGCCGCACAACGCACCGAGGGCGCACCCAGACGACGAGGGAAGGCAACGATGGAGACTCTGAGCTGGTCCGTAGCGGCGGTCGCCGCGCTGGTGGCCGCCGTCAGCCTGATCCGCATGGTGACTACCAGGGGAGACGCCCGCTTCGCCGCGGGAGGCGATGTGGTCATGGGCACGTGCATGGCCGCCATGGCCCTGCCCGCGACCGCGGCCTGGTACGCCGATTACGGCATGTGGTGGGCCATGGCTTTCGCCCTCCTGGCACTCGGCGGTGTGGTGATGGCCGCCAAGCACACGCGTGCGAGCGGCTGGGGCCACGGCCGCCAATGGGTACACCTCATCGTCGGCAGCGCAGGCATGGTGATCATGACCCTCGCCATGACGAGCACGCCCTCCGGGCCGGTACTCGCGCTCGGCGGCTCATCCATGGCCGGGATGCCGGGCATGGAGAACATGCCCGGGATGGACTCGACACAAGGCATGGAAGGCATGGACGGGATGGACGGGATGGAGGGGATGCAGGGCACGGGAGGGATGCACGGGATGAACACGCCGGGCATGACCACCGCGGCCGATGCCACCGCCGCGTCGTCCTCGGGCTCCTTCTGGCGTTACGTGGCCGCGGCGCTCGCGGTGTACTTCCTGTTGTCCATCGGCGCGTCTGTCTGGGCCCGGCTCCGGGGGACCAACGGGAAGCATCTCTCCGCCGCCCGCGACGGCGGCCGAGGCCGCACATGGGGACGTTGGCTGCTCGCCATGCCGGACACGGTGGTGGTCTTCGTGGTATCGCTGACCGTCGCGGTGTGGGACAAGGCCCGGACGGTGGAGCGGGGAAGCCACGGACGCCGACGCAGGCTCGGCACGGCGCCGGACGCCGCACTGGCCGCTCATATCGGTATGGGCGGAACCATGTCCGCGATGCTGCTCATGATGGTGGTGTGACGGGCTCGCCGAGCGTGACGGGCCTCGCCGAGCTCGTGCGGCACCGCCGACGGCCGTCCTCAATGCCATGACTCGTCCACCTGAGTGGAGCAGTCGCCCGAACACGTACTCTCCGGACCGGGGGGCGAGTGCTCACAGCCGGCGGCGACCGGGATGCTCTGGTCGGCCGGCGCCAACCACAGCCCGTCAATGACCCTGGGGCCTCCTTCTGGTTTCAGGTCAGGAAATCCGCGGACTCCGACGCTCGATGAGGACGACGTCACGCCATACGCCATGGTGGCGGCCGATGCGTTCGCGGGTGCCGATGACACGGAAGCCCCTGCGCTGGTGCAGGCTGAGGCTGGCGGTGTTCTCGGGAAAGATGCCGGATTGGATGGTCCAGATGCCTGCCGCTTCCGTGGTGGCGATCAGCGCGTCCAGAAGAGTGAGACCGACCCCTCGGCCGCGCGCGGCGGGGTGGACGTAGACGGAGTGCTCGACAACACCCGCGTACGCGCAGCGGTCGGACACCTTCGTGGCGGCGACCCATCCGAGCACGCGCCCGTCGTGGTCCACCGCCACGTGTCGGTGGTCCGGGAGTTTGGCGGTGTTGAAGGCTTCCCAGCGGGGTGCACTGGTCTCGAAGGTGGCGTTCCCTTCATCGATGCCGAGCTGGTAGATCGCCAGGACCTCATCGGCGTGCTCGGCCGTCAGGGCGGTGATGCGGACCGTCTCGGCGTGCAGGGTCACCCGCGGCCTCCAGCGGTGAGTTCACTGACGAGGCCGTGAACGCGGGCCCGGATCGCGTCACGGATCGGCCGCACCGCCGCAAGACCCCGCCCGGCCGGATCATCGAGCTTCCAGTCCAGGTAGGTCTTGCCGGGGAAGTACGGGCAGGCGTCGCCGCAGCCCATGGTGATGACCACGTCCGAGGCTTGTACGGCTTCGGCGGTCAGCACCTTCGGGCTCTCCGCCGCGATGTCGATGCCGACTTCCGCCATGGCTTCCACCACGGCGGGGTTGACGTGCTCGGCGGGTGCCGAACCGGCGGAGCGGACTTCTATGCGGTCGCCCGCGAGGTGGGTGAGGAAGGCGGCGGCCATCTGGGAGCGGCCCGCGTTGTGGACGCAGACGAACAGCACGGACGGCTTCCCGGGGTTCTGGGGGTCAGACACGGGCGGAACCTTCCTGGGCAGACGCATGCTCGGCGGTCTTGGCGGTGGGGCTGAGGGAAGTGGCGGCGGGCGGCCAGGGCCACGTAGACGAGGCCGATCAGCACGGGGACCTCGATGAGCGGGCCGACGACTCCGGCCAGCGCCTGCCCGGAGGAGGCGCCGAAGGTCGCGATGGCGACGGCGATGGCGAGTTCGAAGTTGTTGCCCGCGGCGGTGAACGCCAATGTCGTGGAGCGCGGATAGTCCAGTCCCACGGCCTTGCCCAGCGCCATGGACCCGGCCCACATCAGGGCGAAGTAGACCAGCAGCGGCAGCGCGATCCGCGCCACGTCCATCGGTTGTGAGGTGATCGCGTCGCCTTGGAGTGCGAACAGGACGACGATCGTGAACAGCAGCCCGTACAGGGCGAACGGGCCGATGCGCGGGATGAGCTTCGTCTCGTACCAGGCACGGCCCTTGGCCCTCTCGCCGAGGCGCCGGGTGAGGAAGCCCGCCACCAGGGGGATACCGAGGAAGATCAGCACGCTGCGGGCGATCTCCCACACGCTGATATCGAGACCGGTCTGTTCCAGACCGAGCCGGCCCGGCAGCACGGTGAGGTAGAACCAGCCGAGCGCGGAGAAGGCGATCACCTGGAAGACAGAGTTCAGAGCGACGAGGACGGCGGCCGCTTCGCGGTCGCCGCAGGCCAGGTCGTTCCAGATGATGACCATGGCGATACAGCGGGCCAGGCCGACGATGATCAGGCCCGTCCGGTACTCCGGCAGGTCCGGCAGGAAGAGCCAGGCGAGCGCGAACATGACCGCCGGGCCCAGGACCCAGTTCAGCACGAGCGAGGGGACCAGCAGGCGCCGGTCCCGGGTGACCGTGTCGAGGCGGTCATAGCGGACCTTGGCCAGCACCGGATACATCATCACCAGCAGCCCCAGCGCGATGGGCAGGGAGACGCCGGTGACGGTCACCTTCGCCAGGGCGTCGCCCAGGCCGGGAACGAGCCGCCCCAGGCCGAGGCCGGCCGCCATCGCCAGCAGGATCCACACCGCGAGGAAGCGATCCACGAACGACAGGCGCGCGGCGACCGGAGCTGTCGAGGACGCCGTCATGGGGTCGGCGGCCATCAGGCGTCCCCCGCCGTTCCAGCGGGCTCGGGCAGAGGCTGCCCTGCGGGGCGGGTGAGGATCCCGGCGAGCCGGTCGGTCATCTCCGGCAGCAGCCAGTAGTAGACCCAGGTCCCACGGCGCTCGCAGTCGATCAGCCCGGCCTGCCGCAGCAGCTTCAGGTGATGGGAGATCGTCGGCTGCGACAGGTCGAAGGCGGGCGTGAGGTCACAGACGCACACCTCGCCCCCGGCCCGGGACGCGATCATCGACAGCAGCCGCAGTCGGATCGGATCGCCCAGCGCCTTGAACACCTTCGCCAGCTCAACGGACTGCGCCTCGTCCAAGGGAGCGGTCAGCAGTCCTGGGCAGCAGCCGTCGACGCCGTCCTGGCCGAGCACCGCAAGCTCTTGTTTCGACATTCTTCTATCTTGACGTTTTTCGATCCAAGGCGCAATGTTGCATCGAGGAATATCGATACAACCGGATGGGAGGCCCTGTCATGTCTCGCGTGCAGCTCGCCCTGAACGTGCCCGACCTCAACGCTTCGGTGGCGTTCTACTCCAAGCTCTTCGGCGTCGAGCCCGCCAAGCGCCGCCCCGGATACGCCAACTTCGCGATCATCGAGCCGCCGCTGAAGCTCGTCCTGATCGAAGGCGAAGCCGGGCAGGAGACCCGGCTGGACCACCTCGGCGTCGAGGTCACCTCCACCGACCAGGTCACCGCCGCCACCGACCGCCTCAAGGACGCGGGGCTCGCCACCTTCGAGGAGAACGACACCTCCTGCTGCTACGCCCTCCAGGACAAGGTCTGGGTCCACGGCCCCGGCAAGGAGCCCTGGGAGGTCTACGCCGTCAAGGGCGACGCCGATCAGATGGGCAAGAGCGCGGCACTCGACACCGCCGACACATGCTGCGCAAGCGAGCCTGCCCCGACGGAGGCCCCCGAGGTCGCCACGGGCAGCGGGCACCGAGGCTGACCGCAAACCACGGAGGCGGGCGCCCCCTCATGGCCGTGACCACTCCGGACAACCCGGACGATGGGCTCCCGGAGATCACTGGGGACGTGACCATCTCCGGCAACGGCTCCACGATCCGACGCGACCCGGACGCCACGGAAAGCTTCCGGATCTTCCACGTGGTGTCCGGTGGCACGCTCACCCTGAAGTCGCTCATGGTCAGCGGAGGCGTCAGCAGCAACTTCGGTGGCGGCATCCGCAACGTGAACGCCTCCACCCTGAACCTGAAGTCGACCACCCTCAGGGACAACATCGCCGTGAGAGGCGCGGGCCTCTCGAACCTCTCCACCACCGCAGGCACCGCAACCGCCACATTGGTCGACAGCCTGGTCACGCGTAACACGGCGATCACCGCCGGCGGTGGCATCGACAACCAGTCGGGCGGTCAGGTCACGCTCACCAACACCAAGGTCATCGACAACACCCCGGACAACTGCGCCCCCGAAGGCAGCGTCCCCGGCTGCACCAACCCCACCACCACCATCGACCCGCCCCCCACGCAGGAACTCCTGCCCGACGACGACATCAAAGACCCCGAGTGAGCCACCCACCACGATGACGCAGAACGGCGGGACCCAACTCGCTGGGTCCCGCCCCTCCGCGCGCCGTCCGACTACTCGCTGAGCTGGTGACGTCGCGCGGGCGCACCCGTAGTTCGCATCCATGGTGTCGCGGTCGGCGGCGCAGCAAGGCAAGATGCCGTCGTGGCCAATCCATTCGTTCACGTCCGTGGGAAGGCCGACGATCACGATGCTGATGAAGTTCGAGGTGGCCCTAACCGCGGGCTGAGCCTCACCGAGGCGCGACGGAACTTCCATGCCATGGGAGCCTGTGACGAGCGGCGTACTCAGTTCGTACGCGATCCTCTGCCGCACGAGCGCCCTTCGGTGTGACATCACCGGCCCACATCAACGTCGCCAGACGGTGTCGCAGAGGATGACGCGGTGTTCGGCAGGGTCTTCAAGAAGACCTATGGGATCTCTCCCGGCGAGTACCGCAAGGGGCGGGTCCAGGGGTCCGGGCCCCGAGCGACGGTTGTGGGCAATGCCGCCGCACCCCCTCACGTCGGGGCATCGGCGCCGTCGAAGCATTCCCTGCCGGGTTGATGGGCGGACGGGTAGTAGCAGGCACGAAGGCGTGCGGGATGAGCCGCGGAGATCATGGCCGTGGTGACCGGGCCCTGGTCCGACGGCAAGGTGGTCACCACGGCGCTCTGGCGGTGTCCTCCCGGTCCGGTGATCTCGATGCGGAAGCCTTTGTGCGTGGGCCGGGTACGGATCCAGCCCGCCTGGCAGCTCGGGCTGAGGCGTATTTCGAGTCGGGTGCCGTCATCGGCCGTGTGCGATGCCACGGTGATGGGGTCCTCGCAGGCCGTGGTGCGAGGGTTGCGGCCCTCGCAGGACCCCAGCCGGCAGACGGGCGGGCGCGCGCGCGACGCACGGGTGGCGGCGTGCGACATGTGGTAGATGGCGGCCGGCGTGATCATCGCCGCACATGCGAGCACGACGCCGGCCGTCGCGGTTCGAGGCCGTCTGGTGATGAGGACGGAGGCCGCCAGGAGCGCTCGGTGCAACGGACCGGGGGGCCGGCGCGGTGCCGGGTCGTCGGGCCTGACCGCAGCGGCATGCTCAGTGGTGGGGGACGAGCGGACGTGGCCGGCCGCGATACCGTGCTCGCGACGGCTCCAGGCCGCATCCGCCAGGGCCCACCGGGCCAGGATTCCGGAGTCGGTCTCCCCCACCACCTGGCACAGGGCCGCGACAGCGTGGCGTGGTGGGAACTGCTTCCCGTTGAGATACCGCTCCCAGGACGACTTGCTGACGGCTGTCGCTTCCGCCAACTCGGCCAAGTTCAGGCCGCTGCGGGCCTTCAGCTCCCGCAGATCGGTGACCAACTTCGCGCATTCGGCGGGCAGGGTCAGGGGCAGTTCGCGCCAGCGGGACGTCCTCCGCGAGTTCTCCACGCGCCGAGCCCTTCCTTGTCACGACCGGGTATTCACTCCACGTGGCGCAGAAGCGCCCACGTCTGCTCCCCCACCACGCCATCGGCGGGGACATGGTCCTGCCGTTGCAGCCGCTTGACCTGCGCTTCCGTATGCGGCCCGAAGTATCCGTCGATGTCCCCCGGGGACAGCTTGTGGCGCAGAAGAAGACACTGCACCTCGGCCGCGTCGGGGCCCGTGCTGTTGAGCATGACCCGATGGGACATGGCCGTGCTGTTCCCGGCGAATACCAGGTCGTCACGCCGGGTGTACGTGCAGGTGTACTTCCCGACCTTGGCGGTGACTCCTTGTTCGCTCCCGGCCTTCGGGTGCCCGGCGTCCATGACCAGCATTACGGAAACGACCGCGGAAAGCAGGAGCGCACCCGCGGCCACGGACAACGCCACGACTCGTATCCGTGGCACCTCGGATTCCGGCGCACTCTGCGCCGTATCGCTTCCGGCCGTGGAGTCGGCGGCCGAGGCTCTGTTCCAGGTCCTTTCGGCGGCGTCCCGCAACTCGAGTAAAGGTGCGGCATCCTCGCCGGCGATCCTGGCCATGGCTTCGACAGCCGCCTCGGGAGGCAGGACTTTGCCATTGAGGTAGCGCTCCCACGACGAACCGCTGAAGGGAGTCTTCGCCTGGAGGGAAACCAAGCTGAGGCCGCTGCGGTCCTTCAACAGGCGCAGTTGTCCTACGAACCGCCGCCCGTTCGAGTCGAGTGACGGGGGCAGTGCTCGCCATCTCACTACGCTCCCCCTTCGCAGCCCGCCCAGAGTCTCCTCCCATCCGGCTGATCGTGGAGCGCTTTCGCCACCGCTGTCCCACTTCCAGGCGCCAGATCCGGACATCACGTGAGCGGATGTGGACTTTCCCAGGATCACGTCAGGACCACGACGGGATCACAGGTGGCCGTCCGGGAGGTCCCGGGACATCTCGGGTTGTTCATCTCGGCTGGTGAAGCGCCACGCCACCCAAGAACAGTGATTCCGACCGCGGGTCACCGAAGCCGTGGAGTCGCCCGCGTACTTCTCCCGACGAAAGGTACTGACCGATGCTCATGCGCAAGGCTGTCGTTGCCTCGGCCGCGGCGCTCGCCCTGACCGGCATGTCGATCGGCATCGCCGATGCGGCCATGGCTGCCGGCGCCACCTCGGCGAGTTCCGCCGCCGTGCAGTCCTACAGTTGCTCCAGGACGTACTACAGCGGCACGGCCATCACCGAATCCGGTGACACCGGGAACAGGGTGATCGAGGTGCAGTGCCAGCTCTATCACCGCGGATTCCTCAGCGCCGGACAGGTGGACGGCATCTTCGGAAGCATCACCTACAACGCGGTTCTCCGCTTCCAGAAGGAGTACAACAACATCTGCCACGGAGGCCTCTCGGTCGACGGCGTCGTTGGCACATACACCTGGGCCGCGCTGCGCTCTGCCTGTCCGAGCTGAGCGGACTCCGAGACCGAAGGCCGAACGCCCCCACGATCTTGGATCGTGGGGGCGTTGACGGCAGAGCGCGCTTACGGCTCCGGATCGAGCGGGATCTGGAGGGTCACGAGGGCGCCGGCGCGCCTGACGGTCACGGGGTAGGTGGCGCCCGACCGCTTGCCGCGCAGGACGTTGTCCAGGTCGTTCACGGTGGGGGTGAGCGTGCCCGCGACTTCCACGATGAGATCGCCGGGCTGAAGTCCCGCGGCCTGGGTGTTGCTGCCCGGGTCGACCGCGAGTACGCGGACGCCTCCGCCCGGAGGGCTGGTGTTCCTGAGGTTGCCCGCGATGATGCCCTGGATGCCGGGCTTGATGTTCACGGTGAGCGGCTGGGTCACCCCGTTCAGGGTGAAGCTGCCGGTGAAGGTCCCCCCGGCCAGCGGGGCATCGATGTCGGCGACGACGTGGACGGTGAAGGGGTAGAGAAAGTCCCACGTACTGGCCGATCCCTGGGCCGTGGCGGACCTGCCGTCGGGCGCGATCTGGACCGGGCACGACATGCCGGTACAGCGCAGGTCCAGTCCGGTGATGCGGGTGTACGGCGGGGCCTGGATGCTGATGGAGCTGGGCTGGTTGTACCGCTGCCCGTCCGGCGGGTAGTCGACCGTCTTCTCCTCCCCGCCCGCGTCCAGGTCGGGGACGTTCTGCTGAGGAGGCAGGGAACGCGCCTGGGAGGGCGCGGACGCTGCTGCGGACGCTGCTGCGGACGCGGAGAACGCGGTGGCGGGCACGGCCGCTCCGGCCGCGAGCAAAGCGGTGCCCAGGGCGAATACACCGCATGCGCGACGGAACTTACGGATCATTAGGAGCCTTCCCGGCTGCAGGGGCCCAAATGCCCCAATCGGGGCCAGAGTGCGACTTGAGTCTCGTTCTCGGTTCACTCGTACGGGCCACCACGTACGGGCTACGCGCCCTGCGTCGCGAACACCGCCGCGCCCAGCAGGGCCTGGTCCTCGCCGTCGTCGTGTACCGACAGGGTGAGGCGGGTGAGCCGGGGGTCGTGGTGTCGCTCTCCACGACGCCGAGGTGTTCGCCCGCGCCGTCATCGACCGGATCCAGAAGGACGATCCGGCCCTGCTCACCGGCTATTCGGAGACCTGTCTGCGCCATGTCCGGAACTACCAGGCATACGCGGCGTGGATCACCGAGCTCATGCACAACGCCGGTGACACTTCCTACGAAGGAGAGTTCCGCAGGCAGATCGCCCGAGCGGAACTGGAACGCCAATTCAACTCGCCCACGGCGAACCGCCTTTTCGGCGAACTCGCCGCCGGGGTGAATGAGGGACGCGGATGGGTCTGGAGCGGACGTTCCGGCTTCTGTTTGAATGCCTCCCGTACTGAGCCGGTCCAGGAGGGACGGACATATGGTGTCCACGGAGAGCATTCTCGCGTTCGCGGCGATGTCGCTACTGGTGATCGTGATCCCGGGGCCGAGTGTGCTGTTCGTGGTCGGCCGGGCCCTCGCATACGGCCGTCGTACGGCCCTGGAGACGGTCCTCGGCAATGTGGTCGGCTGCTACCTGCTCGTGATCGCCGTGGCGTGGGGTCTCGGTGCGCTGGTGGAGAGCTCGGCGGCGGTGTTCACGGGCGTGAAGCTGGCAGGGGCGGCGTATCTCGTCTATCTGGGCGTGCAGGCGTTCCGGCGCCGCGGGGACATGCGTGTGACGGACATGGCGGCCCCGGCCCGTGCGCAGCGCGGTGATCTGCGTACGGTCCTGGACGGGATTTTCGTCGGCGTCACGAACCCGAAGGGCATCGTCTTCTTCGCGGCGGTGCTACCGCAGTTCGTCAACCACTCGGCGGGCCACCTGCCCCTGCAGATGATGGTGCTGGGCCTGGTCCCGGTCACCATCGGAATGATCACGGACACCCTGTGGGGCCTGGGCGCCTCGGCGGCCCGTTCCTGGTTCGCCCGCTCGGACCGGCGGCTGTCGATGGTCGGCGGGGCGGGTGGCCTCGCGATGATCGGCCTGGGCGTGACCGTGGCGGCGACCGGCCGCGCCGACTGACCCGGTGTCGGACGTCCGGGTCCGGCGGCAGTGGTGGATCACGCACCTGGGCGGGGAGCCCGTAGGTGCCGGCGCTGGGCCAGTTCCTCGTCGTCGACCAGGGTGAGCATGGGCTGGCCCGGCGCGCAGAACATGGTGACGATGAAGCGGCTCCAGGCGTCCGTACGGTTGTTCCCGTCCTGGTAGTGGATGACGTCGCCGCCCGGCTCCCAGAACGTCTCCCCCGCCCCGACCACTCGCTCCGGCTCGCCTTCCAGCTCGAAGAGCATCTCGCCCTCCAGCATGTAGCCGAAGGCGGGGCCCGAGTGCCGGTGCGGGGGGAGGCCGGGGTTGCCGGGTGGGTAGTCGACGCGGATCGTCATTCCCTCCGCCCCCTCCGGCACGAATGGCGGTTTCGCCGACTGCAGCACGGTGATGGCCGAGCTCAGCGCCGCCAAGCGCGCTTGGCTCCCGG
>NZ_JAAAYH010000350.1:0-9610 GCF_018035285.1 Streptomyces sp. MK37H
CTTCCCCCACCGGACCGGCACCCACCGGTCCCATCCCCCACACAGGAAGGCACCACCGTTCCATGAGAAGTACGCTGCGCAACACCGTGATCGGTCTGCTCTCCGCGACCGCACTCGCCGCCACCCCCTGGCTCACCGCACCGGCCACGGCCACCACGGACACCCCCCAGAACACCGCCGCCGCGGCCGAGTTCACCGACAACTTCGACGGCGCGGCCGGCAGCGCGGTCGACGGCTCCAAGTGGGGCCTGGAGACCGGCGACAACGTCAACAACCACGAGCGGCAGTACTACACCGACGGCAACAAGAACGCGGCGCTGGACGGCAACGGCAACCTCGTCATCACCGCCCGCAAGGAGAACCCGGCCAACTACAACTGCTGGTACGGCCGGTGTGAGTACACCTCCGCCCGCCTCAACACCTCCCAGAAGTTCACCACCGCCTCCGGCCATGTCGAGGCCCGGATGAAGCTGCCGCAGGGCCAGGGCATGTGGCCCGCCTTCTGGATGCTCGGCAACGACATCGGCAGCGCGGGCTGGCCCAACTGCGGCGAGATAGACATCATGGAGAACGTGGGCTTCGAGCCCAGCACCGTCCACGGCACCATCCACGGCCCCGGCTACTCCGGCTCGGGCGGCATCGGCGCCGGGTACACCCTGCCCAATGGCGGCAAGTTCTCCGACGGCTTCCACACCTTCGCCATCGACTGGTCGCCCAACAAGATCACCTGGTCCGTCGACGGCAACGTCTACCAGACCCGCACGCCCTCGGACCTCAACGGCAACCGCTGGGTCTTCGACCACCCCTTCTACATCATCCTCAACCTGGCCGTCGGCGGTTACTGGCCCGGCGACCCGGACGGCAGCACCTCCTTCCCGCAGCAGTTGGTCGTCGACTACGTCAAGGTGACGGGCGGCAGCTGACGCCTGCGGCCGATGTGGAAGCCCGCTGAGCGGTGTTCTCGCTGGTGTCATCAGCAGGGGCGGACCGCCTCCGAGACCGCCGCGACGAGGGCTTCCACATCGGCACCCCAGCGTGAGACGAGGGTGAGGTCACGGGCCGGGTCCACCCACAAGAGGTGATTGCCGCCGTTGCCCCGGGCACAGCGCCCGGACGACGGGGCCTGTGGCCACACCACGCGGCCGTCGTTGAGCCACCACGACAGCCCGTACTCCGGCTTGACGGCACACGGTGTCCACAACGCCGCGATCCAGCGCCGGGACACGATCCGGCGCCCGGCCCACTCCCCACCGTTCAGGCAGAGTTGGCCGATACGGGCCAGGTCGAGCGCGCTGATCCACAGCCCGCCGCCCCAGTGGGCGCCGCCGGACACCACGGGGATGCGGACGCCACCGACGTCCACGAACGAGTTGTCGTAGCCGTGCCACGACCATGAGCCAGAGGCCGCGATGGGCTCCATGACACGGGTGCGCAGCACCTCCGGCAGCGGCCGCCGCACCAGGACGGTGAGCGCGAGCGCCGTCAGATTCACCCGCACATCGTTGTAGGCCCACCCCTCACCGGGTGGCCCGCCCGCCGACTCCGTCCCCTCACGGACGCTCTGGGCGTCCACCCCCGTCGGCTTCCCCCACAGCTCGCCCTCCCACTGGCTCGTCTGGTCCAGCAGCTGCCGCCAGGTGATCCGGCGCCCGTGCTCATCCGCGAACTGGGGCAACTCCACGGAGCCGCACACGGGTTCGTCCAGCCGTAGCAGCCCGTCGTCGAAGGCGACACCCGCGACGAGGGCCAGCACGCTCTTGGTCGCGCTGAAGGCCATCTCCACCCGGCCCGGATCGCCCCAGCGGGCGAGCACCTCGCCGCGTCGCACGACCACACCACTGGGCCCGTGTCCGTTCAGCAGCGGCCCGATCACCTCGCGGTGCGAGACATCCGCCACCTGCGCCGCGAGGTAACTCTCCATGTCCTCGACCCCGGCCACGGGTCGCCCCGCCCGCTCCCGCACGGCCCGCTCCAGCGCGACGGAGTCGACCCCCGCCCAAGCATCACTCACCGGCCCATAGTCAAGCCGCTCTCCCTCTCGTTGCAACACACTCTCCGTCCGACCGGCCCGAGCCGGCCTGTAGGGCCTGTCTGTAGTGCGCAGGCACCAGGACACGTGAGTGGCTGGTCCGGGTGCACCAGGGGAAGACGGCGGCGGGGGACGACGCCCGGCGGGGCGCCGGACGGAAGTGTTGGGGGCGCGTGAACCTCGCGCATCGCGCGCACATCAAGCAGGTCCACGCACTCG
Organism: Streptomyces sp. MK37H; assembly: GCF_018035285.1. Taxonomy (NCBI): domain Bacteria; kingdom Bacillati; phylum Actinomycetota; class Actinomycetes; order Kitasatosporales; family Streptomycetaceae; genus Streptomyces; species Streptomyces sp. MK37H. Next base: position 2,249 of record NZ_JAAAYH010000350.1, read on the forward strand.
CTCGCAACCAACGATGAAGAGGACGTCCATGTCCGAAGCTTTGGTTTCCCCGTCCCCGGTCCGCATCGGGAGGCTGTCGATCGGTGCCCTCGGCATCTTGGCACTCGCCCTCGGCACCCTGCAGACAGTGGTGGATCCCGCGCTCCCGCTGCTGCAACGTGAGCTGGGGGTCAGCTCTGGCGAAGGGGCGCTGGTCTCCAACGCGGTGCTCATCACCGGCGCCGCCGTCGCACCCGTCGCAGGCAAACTCGGCGACCGCTACGGCGGGAAGCGGGTGCTGGTCCGGCTGATGGCCGTGGTCTCGGCCGGTGGTCTGTTGGCCGGCCTGGCGCCGAACCTGCCGGTGTTGTTGCTCGGTCAGGTATTGCAGGGCGCCATGGTGGGTGCGCTGCCCCTCTCCTTCATCCTGGTGCGCGAACACCTCCCGGCAAAGGAGTCACAGCTGGGGATGGGGCTGGTCATGGCGCTGTTCACGGGCGGCGGCATGGTGGGAACGTTGCTTGCCGGGCCGATCGCGGAAGGACTTTCCTGGCATTGGATGTTCGCGCTGCCGACGATCGCGATCATCGCGACGACGTCGGTCGTGGCTCGGTTGATGCCGCATGATCCGCCGATCGAATCGGAGTACAGGTTCGACTGGTCAGGCGTGGTTCTGCTGAGCGGCACGCTGCTCGCGTTCATGCTCGGGCTCGTGAGGGTGACGGGCGACGACGGCCTGCCGCCACTCGCGGTCGGGGCCCTCGCGGTGGTCGTGTCCGCCCTTGCGACCGGATGGGTTGCCGTCGAGCGCCGGGCAGCCTCGCCGATGGTCGATCTACGCATGCTGACAAGGCCTGCGATGTGGCATGCGTGCATGCTCACCATCGTCATAACCACCAGTTTCGGGATGGTGAGCTTTCTGCTCCCACAGCTGTTCGGGGTACCGGGCGACGGGTACGGCTTCGGAGCCACCACCACCGACATCGGACTGTTCCTGCTGCCCGGCGCCATCGCCGGGGCGGTAAGCGATTCGGTCGGCGGGATCACGGCGCGGCGTTTCGGTCTGCGTCCCGTGCTCATCGGGGGCGCCGTCGTCACGATTGCCACGATGATCGCCCTGGTCTCGTTGCACACCGCGGAATGGCAGCTCGTCTTCGCGAAGGCGCTGGCCGCGATGGCCGCGGGCGTCGGTACCACGGCGTTGCTCACCAGCGCTGCCACCGCCGTCGAGACCAAGGACACCGGCATCGCCACCAGCGTGCTCGTGGTGACACGCGTGATCGGCATCGCCCTGGGCGTCCAGATCGCCGCCGCGATCCTCGACGCCAACGCCGACTCGGTGACGGGCCTGCCGACCGAATCGGCCTTCGTCACGGGTTTCGCCGTCGCCGGCCTCGTCGCCGCATTGTCACTGCTCGTTGTCCGTATCACGAGGAATGGAACCCAGGCATGACAGCTACCGGTCCGTCGATGGACATGAGTACCACCGCGAAGCGCGAAGTTCTGATCTCCGGGGCCGGCATCTCCGGACCCGCGCTGGCGTACTGGCTGCACCGGTCCGGATGCGCGGTCACAGTGGTGGAGAAGTCAGGCGCACTGCGCGCCGGTGGCTACCCGATCGACATCCGCGGTACCGCGACAGAGGTGGTCCGGCGGATGGGGATACTGCCGCGACTGCGGGACGCGCACATCGACTCGCGTCGCTGCACTTTCCTCGACGCAGATGGCGGTGAAGTGGCCTCGGTCAACGCGCACGCCGTTGCCGGCAGTGTCGAGGGACAGGATCTCGAGGTGCGTCGTGGAGATCTGGCCACGGCCCTGTACGGAAGAGTCCGCGACGACGTGGAATTCCTGTTCGACGACTCCATCGACACTCTCGACCAGTCCGAACACGGGGCCGACGTTACTTTCCACAGTGGGCAACGGCGCACGTTCGACCTGGTAGTCGGCGCCGATGGTATGCACTCACCTACCCGGGAGTCCCTGTTCGGCCCCGAAGAGCAGTTCCACCGCTACCTCGGCTACTGCTTCGCCATCTTCACCATGCCGAACACCTTCGGGCTCTCCCGCGAGCTCATGATGTGGAACACCCCGGGGAAAGCCGCAGCCCTCTACGCCGTCGGGGACAACGACGAACTGCACGCCTTCCTGAACTTCCACCAGCCAGAACCGCCGTCCGATGCCCTCCTGAACCCCGACGCCCAGCGGGACCTGGTCGCCACGGTCTTCGCGGGCGCGGGATGGGAGGTCCCTGGCATGGTCAACGCCATGCGCGACGCGGATGACCTGTTCTTCGACACGGCCGGTCAGATCCGCATGCCCCACTGGTCCAGCGGCCGCGTCGCGCTCGTCGGCGACGCCGCGTACGCACCCTCGTTCCTCACCGGACAAGGCTCAAGCCTCGCGCTGGTCGGCGCCTATATGCTCGCCAGCGCCCTGGCCACGCACCGGGACCACACCGCGGCCTTCGCCGCCTACGAACGCGACGTTCGCGAGTTCGTCGCCATGAATCAGGCACTGGTCGACAACGGTGCGGCCACGCTCTTCCCCACCACGGTGCGGGCCCTGGAGCAACGCAACACCATGCTCCGTGGCCTCGTCACCATGCCCTCCGAGACAGCACGACCGGCCCACTCAGCCCTTACGCTGCCCGAATTCACCCCGATGCGGTGACCTGATGGGGGTCCATTCGGAGAGGGCGTCGGCGCCGCGCTAACTGGAGGCGGTGCCGCCGCCGGGGGCGGCGTGGGCCAGGCCCGTCCGGTAGGCGATGACGACGAGTTGCGCCCGGTCGCGGGCCTCCAGCTTCGTCATGGCGCGCTGCACATGGGCGCGGACGGTGAAGGGGCTGAGGAACATCCGCTCGGCGATCTCCTGGTTGGACAGGCCGGTCGCGACCAGGGCCACCATCTCGCGTTCGCGCGGGGTGAGCACGGCGAGCCGTTCGGGGTGGCGCGGCGGGGCGTCGTCCGGTGTGGCCAGGAAACGGGCGACCAGGGAGCGGGTCGCGGCGGGGGACAGAAGAGTGTCGCCGTGGGCGATCGTACGCACGGCGTCCAGCAGGTCCTCGGCCCCGATGCCCTTGCCGATGAAGCCGCCGGCCCCCGCGCGCAGCGCCTGAGCGACGTACTCGTCGGTCTCGTACGTGGTGAGGATCAGGATGCGGCTGGCACGCAGTTCCGGGTCCGCGCAGATCTCCGACGTGGCGGTGAGGCCGTCCATCCCGGGCATACGGATGTCCATGATCACCACGTCCGGGCGCAGCTCCCGGGTGAGTCTCACCGCCTCCCTGCCGTCGGCGGCCTCGCCGACCACGGTGATGTCGTCGGCACTGTCGAGAAGCAACCGGAAGGCACCGCGCAGCAGGGCCTGATCGTCGGCGAGCAGCACCCGGAGCGTCACGGCGCATCCCCGGCCTCTCCGTCGCCCGTCCGTCCGTCGCCCGTCGCTCCGCCGGCCATCCGCCCCTCAAGGGTTGTTGCTCCGTCAGTCCTCCGCGTCGTGTCCTTGGCGGGCGGGAGGGGCAGCTGGGTGGAGACGAGGAAGCCGCCCTCCGGGCGCCTGCCCGCGGAGAGGTGTCCCCCGACCGCGGTGGCACGTTCACGCATCCCGATCAGACCGTAACCGGGCGGACGTTCCGGCACCGTGGACGCACTCGGTCCCGTGGCCGCACTCGGTCCCGTGGACGCGGTCGGCGCCGTACGGGCGCCCCCTCCGTCGTCCGCGACGGTGATGGTCACGCGATCGCGGTTCCAGACGAGGCGCACCCGGGCGCTATCGGTACCGGCGTGCTTGGTCACGTTGGTCAGGGCCTCCTGGACGATGCGGTAGGCGGTGAGGTCCACTCCCGGCGGCAGCGGCCTGGCCGTGCCCTCCTGGTGCACCGACACCTCCAGACCCGCGCGGCGGAAGGACTCGAGGAGCATGGGGAGCCGGGAAAGGCCGGGCGCCGGTTCGGCGGGCCCGGCCGCGTCCCCGGACTGGCGCAGCAGACCGACCGTGGCCCGCAGTTCGTCGAGCGCGTCGCCGGTGGTCTCGACGAGCTCCTTCAGGCTCTTGCGGGTCTGCTCCGGGCGGGCGTCGAAGAGGTGGGCGGCGACCGTGGCCTGCGCGTTGGCCAGGGTGATCTGATGGGCTACGAGGTCGTGCAGTTCCCGGGCGATGCGCACCCGTTCCTCGGCCACTCTCCGGCGCGCCTCGCTGTCCCGGCTCTTCTCGGCCCGCCGGGCCCGCTCCTCCACGGCCGCCAGGTAGGCCCGCCGGTTCTGCACCGAGTGACCGAGTACGCCGGCCACCAGTGGGAACGCCGCCACCGCCCCCACCCTGCTCGCGTCCTTCCACGAGAGGGCCCCGAACAAGGGGGTGGAGGCGACCAGCAGTGCCACGGAGGTGAGCGACACCGCGCTCGCCGCGTGCCGTTCGGTGCGCGCGGTGAGCGAGTAGGCGGTGATCACGGCGGGGGCCACGATGAGCGGGCTCAGCAGGAGGCCCAGGGGCGGCACCAGCACGCCGGCCGCGGTCGTGGCCGCCATGGCGGCCAGGGGCGCCCGGTGCCGCACCGGCAGCACGGCACAGGACACCACGGCGATGAAGTAGGCGGCGGCAGGTGGCCATGACAGTGTGCGGCCGTCCTCCTGCACCACGCCGCCGAGCAGACAGAGCGCGAACGCCGTCGCCGTGATCGCTCCCTCCCGCCACCATGTGCCGCGTGGTCGCGGGCCACCGCCACCCGTGTTCGTCATGGCCGGCTCAGTCCCGGCCGACGGGGAGCCGCGGCACCGCCGCGTCCGGCACGGTCGCGGAGGCCGGGACCTGCCTGCTCAGTGCCTCACCCTCGATGTCCACATTCGGCAGCACACGGTTCAGGATACGAGGCAGCCACCAGGCCCGGTGGCCGAGCAGTGCCAGGACCGCGGGTGCGATCGCCATCCGGACCACGAAGGCGTCGAAGGCGACGGCGGCGGCCAGGCCGACGCCCATCGTCTGGATGGTCGGGCTGCTCATCCCGATGAATCCGGCGAACACGCTGATCATGATGATCGCCGCCCCGGCCACCACACGTCCGCTGTGCCGGAAACCGTTGACGACTGCCTCGCCGGGGGACGCGCCATGGACGTAGGCCTCCCGCATCCGGGTGAGGAGGAAGACCTCGTAATCCATGGCGAGGCCGAACACTATTCCGATGACGAGAATCGGCATCAGGGACATGACCGGTCCGGTCTGCTCGATGCCGACCAGGTCCGCCGCCCAGCCCCACTGGAAGACGGCGACGAGGACGCCGAAGGCGGCACCCACCGACAGCAGGAAGCCGAGCGCGGCCTTGACCGGGACCAGGACCGAGCGGAAGACCACCATCAGCAGGAGCACCGCCAGGCCGATGACCACGGTCAGATAGGGGATGAGGGCGTCGGACATGGCTTCGGAAATGTCGATGTTCATCGCGGTGGTGCCGGTCACGAGGATGCCGGCGCCCGTGTCGGCCTCGACGCCGGAGACCGCGCCCCGGATCGCGTGCACCAGGTCCTTGGTCTCGCCGCTGTTCGGCGCGGTCCGCGGGACGGCGGTGAGGACGGCCGTGTCCTTGGTCCGGCTGAGAACCGGATCACCGACCGACGCGACCCCGTCCACTCCCCGTACGGTCTTGACGACCAGGTTCGTGGTGGCCCGGGTGTCCCCGGACTCCGATGTGTCCACGACCACGGTCAACGGGCCGTTGAAGCCGGGGCCGAAGCCTTCTGACAGCAGGTCGTAGGCGCGGCGCTGGGTGGTCTCCACCGACTTGGACTCGTCTCCGGGCAGCCCGAGTTCGAGGCTCAGCGCCGGTAGGGCGACGGCGCCGAGACCGAGTCCGGCGATCATCAGCACGGCCACCGGCCGGCGCAGCACGAACCGCGCCCAGCGGGTGCCGAGCCCGGGCCGGCCGGCCGCGGTGGGCACCGGGTGCGGGCGCTCGCTTCCCGGTCGCTCGCTTCCCGACCGGCGATACGAGGGTGCCTCGCGGACGGCGCGGGACAGTACCCTTCCCCAAGCCCTCGGCTTCGCTCGCGCAGGGGATACGCCATTGCCGAAGAAGCCGAACAGCGCGGGGACCAGGGTCAGTGCGACGAGTACGGCGAGGGCCACGGCACCCGCGCCGCCCATGCCCATCTTGGTGAGTTCGGGGATCCCGACCACCCCCAGTCCGACCAGGGCGATGAAGACGGTCGCGCCGGCGAAGACGACGGCGGATCCGGCCGTGCCCACCGCCCGGCCGGCGGCCTCCTCCGGCTCGCTGCCCTGGGCGCGCTCGTCGCGGAAGCGGGAGGTGATGAAGAGCGCGTAGTCGATGCCGACCGCCAGCCCCAGCATCAGCGCCAGGATGGCGACGGTGGACGTCAGGCCCAGCGGCACGGCCAGCGCGGAGACCAGGCCGAAGGCGATGGCCACGCCCACGAAGGCGGTCAGCAGCGACAGTCCGGCCGCGACCAGCGACCCGAGGGCGAGGACCAGCACCACCGCCGCCACCGCCACGCCGATGATCTCCGTCGTACCGCCCGGTTCCTCTTCCGAATCCAGGGCCGAGCCGCCGATCTCCACGGTCAGCCCCGCGTCCCGGGCCTGGCTCGCGGCGTCCTCGAGGGCGCTCTTCGCCGACTCGGTCAGGTCGACGGCGTCCGCGGTGTAGGTGATCGTGGAGTAGGCGATGGTGCCGTCCTCGCTGACGGCGCCGGTCTCATAGGGGTCGGTGGCCGACGCGACCTGATCGCCCCCGTCCAGCGAGCCAAGCGTGTCCTCGACGGCCGCCTTGTTCTCCCTGGCCGTCACCCGCTGCCCGTCCGGGGCCCGGAACACCAAACGGGCCTCGGCGCCTTGGGAGTTGCTCTGGGGGAAGCGCTCGTCCAGCAGGTCGAACGCCTTCTGCGACTCGGTGCCGGGCATGGAGAGGTCCTCTTCCTTCCCCTCCGGCGCCATGCCCGCGGCGGCGATGGCCAGCACCAGGACCCCCAGCCACAGACCACCCACGAGCCGGCGCCGCCGGAAGGCCCACCGTCCGATCCGGTAAAGAAATGTCACCACCTGTTGATCACTCCAGACACCGCTAGGCAAGGGGAATGCGCGAGATTCACGCGCCTCCAACACTTCCTTCCGGCGCCCCGCCGGGCATCGTCTCCCGCCGCCGTCTTCCCCTGGTGCACCCGGACCAGCCACTCATATGTCCTGGTGCCTACGCACTACAGGCCGGCCTGGGCAGGGGGGTTATGCCGACAAGACCGGCCCGCTGGGCCGTACGGGAGCGCGGTGCGCCGCGTAGCCTCGGTTCATGGACACCTCTTGCGCCATCGCGGCCGTGCGGACCTGTGACCGGATCGAGGCCGGGGACGGGGAGATCCAGGCCTTTGTGTC
>NZ_JAAAYH010000351.1:0-9602 GCF_018035285.1 Streptomyces sp. MK37H
CTAGGGTCCTTCTGACGGATCTCCTTGGAAGAAGGAGCGGCGTCAGGGGGCACCTCCCAGCGGTAGCTGGGGGAGCGTGCTCTCGGCGTGCCGCGGGGAAGCCCTCGTAGCGGAGCTACTTGGGTTTTCGCGCGGTGGGGCGAGAGGGCGTGCCGGGCGTCGCGACGCCGCGGAGATCCGTCAGAAGGACCCTAGGCGCCGTCCGGGACGGTCCGCCCGGCAGGCGGCCCCCAGGAGGCCCGGCCCAGCGGGGTGAACCGCACCGGAGTGCCGGGGACGGCCTGCGCCGCGGCGGCCAGATACCGCTCCGGCACGACGCCCACGACCGGGTAGCCGCCGGTCGTCGGATGGTCGGCGAGGAAGAGCACCGGCCGTCCGTCAGGCGGGACTTGGAGCGCGCCGAGCGCCATGCCCTCACTGGCCAGCTCACCGTCCCGCGCCCGCTCCAGCGAAGGACCCTCGGTCCGCAGGCCGATCCGGTTGCTCGCGGCCGAGACGCGGAAGTCCCCGGTGGAGAGGGTGCGCAGCCCCGCGGGGGTGAACCAGTCGTCACGCGGACCGAGCACCACAGGGAGCACCAGCTCGGGTGCGACGCCCCGATGCGGCACCCCGTCCACAGCCGGCACCGGCCCGCGCGGCCGCCCGAGCCGCAGCACCGCGCCGTCCGCGAGCGGCGCCGGGCCCAGTCCGGAGAGCACATCCGTGGCCCGGCTGCCGAGCACCGGCTCGGCCTCGACACCACCGTCGAACGCCACATAGCTGCGCACCCCATGGGCGGCGGCCCCGGCCTCCAGGAGCGCGCCCGACGGCACCCGCACGGCCGCGCCCCACGCGACCGGGCGGCCGTCGACCGTGACCGGGCAGGGGGCGCCGGTGACCGCGACCGTCGCCGGGCGGCGGAGCCGCACCGCACAGCCGGTGAGCGTGGTCTCCAGGGTCGCGGCTCCTTCGGCGTTGCCCACCAGGCGGTTGGCGAGCCGGTGGGCGGGCTGGTCGAGCGCCCCCGAGCGGGGCACCCCGAGATGGGCATGGCCGATCCGGCCCAGGTCCTGAACGGTGGTCAGGGCTCCCGGCCGTACGACGACGAAGGCGCTGTCGGTCATGGCGCCGCCCCTTCCGGGGTCGCGCCGTCCGATACCGGGATGAAGCGGACGCGAGTGCCGGGGGTGAACAGCGCCGCCGGTTCCCGCGCGGTGTCCCACAGCACGGTGTCCGTGGTGCCGATGAGCTGCCAGCCGCCGGGGGAGGAGCGCGGATAGACGCCCGTGTATCCGCCCGCGAGAGCCACCGAGCCGACCGGCACCCGGGTCCTGGGCGTCGCGTGGCGCGGTACGTGGAACCGCTCGGGCAGCCCCGTCAGATAGCCGAAGCCGGGCGCGAAGCCGCAGAAGGCCACCCGGAACTCGGCACCGGAGTGGATCCGTACGGCCTCCTCGGGCGTCACCCCCCACCGCCGCGCGACCCCGTCCAGATCGGGCCCGTCGTAGCGCACGGGCACCTCGACGATCTCACTGTCGCCACGGTCGAGGGGTGGTATCCGCCAGCCGGGCAGCTCGGCCGCGAGCCGCCCGGGGTCGGCGAGCCCGTCGAGGAACACGGTCCGGGCGGCGGGCACGATCTCACGCACGGCGGGCAGCCGCCGTTCGGCGGCGCGGCGCAGCAACTCGGCGTGGAGCGCCTCGGCCGCCTCACCGCTGTCGAGCTCGATGAGCAGCCCGTGCTCGCCGACGGGCAGGGTCCGCACCGTCATATGAACGCCGCCACGCGCACCCCCGCGGCGGCCAGCTCGGACCGTACCCGGCGGGCGAGGTCGGCGGCGCCGGGGGTGTCGCCGTGGACGCACAGCGAGCGCACGTCCACCTCGATGCGCCGTCCGTCGACCGAGGTCACCGCGCGGTCGCGGGCGAAGCCGAGGGCGCGCTTGACCACCGTGTCCGGGTCGTGGACCACGGCGCCGGGCTCGGTGCGCGGCACGAGCGTCCCGGCGGCGGTGTAGGCGCGGTCGGCGAACGCCTCGGCGATCACCGGCAGCCCGGCCGCGCGGGCCGCCTCGTGCAGCCGGGACCCGGGCAGCCCCAGCACCGGCAGCGGACCGCCGGCGGCCAGCCTGACGCCCTCGACCACGGCGGCGGCCTGCGCCTCGTCGTGCACGCTGCGGTTGTAGAGCGCGCCATGGGGCTTGACGTAGTGCACCCGCGTCCCGGCGGCGCGGGCGAAGATCTCCAACGCGCCGATCTGATAGGCGATCTCGTCGGCCAGCTCCCGGGGCGGGACGTCCATGCTGCGCCGGCCGAAACCGGCCAGGTCCCGGTAGGAGACCTGGGCCCCGACGCGCACCCCGCGCTCGGCGGCCAGCTCGCACACCCGGCGCATGGTCGAGGGGTCTCCGGCGTGGAAGCCGCAGGCGACATTGGCGCTGGTGACGATGGACAGCAGGGCCTCGTCGTCGGTGAGCTGCCAGCGGCCGAACCCCTCGCCGAGGTCGGCGTTGAGATCGATGGACAGGTTCGCCAAGGATGCGGTCATATCCGTCCGTTCGGGCGTGGGGGATACGTGAGGGGTTGCGGATGGCACCACAAGGTAAGCGATCGTTGAACGATCCGACAAGATGGTTGTTGTCCGGTGACGGTTTCTGGGCTTGACTTCTCGCTATACGGGACGAACGAGACACCGAACAGGGGCTGATGTGGCGAACGGGATAACGGGTGCAAACCGCCGTTCCGGCGAGTCGTCGGACGAGTCGCCGGAGATGTCGGAGGCGCCAGGGACGGCGGAGGCCGCGGAGCCGACCGGGTATGCCCCGGTCGGCTCCGGTCTCGCCGCCGGACTCGAGGCCGACCGGGCGCTGCTGGGGCGCACCAGCACGGCGGAGCGCGTCGCGGACATCCTGCGCGACCGCATCGCCGAGGGGTTCTTCCCGCCCGGCACCCGGCTGTCCGAGGACAGCGTGGGCGGCGCGCTCGGCGTCTCGCGCAACACCCTCCGCGAGGCGTTCCGCCTGCTGACCCACGAGCGGCTGCTGGTGCACGAGCTGAACCGCGGCGTCTTCGTCCGCGTCGTCACGGTCGACGACCTCAACGACATCTACCGGGTGCGCCGGCTCGTCGAATGCGCGGCGGTGCGCGGCCTGGGCGAGCCGCCGTACGAGGTGCGGGCGGTCGAGGCGGCGGTCCTGGCGGGCGAGCGCGCCGCCCGGGACCGGGCCTGGCAGGACCTGTCCACCGCCAATATCCGCTTCCATCAGGCGATCGTCTCCCTCGCCGGAAGTCCCCGCGCGGACGAACTGATGCGCGCGGTGCTGGCCGAGCTCCGGCTGGTCTTCCACGTCATGGCCGACCCCCGCCGCTTCCACGCCCCCTATCTGGTGCGCAACCGCCAGATCCTGGAGGTGCTCCAGAGCGGCGACGCGGTGGAGGCCGAGCGGCTGCTCGCCTCCTATCTGGACGATTCCCAGGGGCAGTTGGCCGATGCCTACGGGCGGAAGATGTCCCGTCGATAGAGGTTTCCCAGCGGTAAACGATCCGGCGGGGCCGGAACAAGTTCGTTTCAGGCTCTTGTCGGATCGTTGAACGAACGCCTAGCCTCCGGTGCACCCTCCTCACGCCCCCCGTGAGGTCCTTGTGCGCGGAAGGCGGGACGCATGATCGTTCTCCTTGGCGTCCTCGTGGTGATCCTCGGATTCGCCACACGACGCAACCCGTTGCTGGTGGTGGGGGTCGCCGGCATCGCCACCGGACTGCTGGCCAAGCTCTCGCCCCAGGAGATCCTGGCGGCCTTCGGCAACGGCTTCGCCGCCAGCCGCTCGGTGACGATCTTCGTCATCACCCTGCCCGTGATCGGCCTCCTGGAGCGCCACGGCCTCCAGGAACAGGCCCGTACCCTCATCGGCCGGCTCGGCAAGCTCACCACCGGCCGGTTCCTCGCCCTCTACCTGCTGCTGCGCCAGCTCACCGCCGCCCTCGGCCTCACCAGCATCGGCGGCCCGGCCCAGAGCGTGCGGCCCATGGTCGCGCCGATGGCCGAGGGCGCCGCGGAGCGCCGCCACGGCCCGCTGCCCGAGCGGGTCCGCGAGCGCGTCCGCTCGTACTCCGCCAGCGCCGACACGGTCGGGCTGTTCTTCGGCGAGGACTGCTTCCTGGCCATCGGCTCGATCCTGCTGATCACCGGGTTCGTCAACACCACGTACCACACCCATCTGGAGCCGCTTCAGCTGGCGCTGTGGGCCATCCCCACCGCCGTCTGCGCGTTCCTCATCCACGGCTTCCGGCTGCTGCGCCTGGACCGCTCACTGGACCACGACCTCGCCGCCTCCGGCGGCCGATCCGCTGCCGAGGGCAGCCGCACCGCGGAGGAAGCCAAGTGATCAAGGCGGAGTGGTTCTACTGGCTCGTCGGCGCCGTCTTCCTCGCCATGGCCGCCCAGATGGCCGTCGACCGCACCAACCCCAAGCGCCTCGGCTCGGCCGCCTTCTGGGGGCTGCTCGGCGGCTGCTTCTTCTACAGCAGCTGGGTGGTGGAGAAGAAGGCCCCGGCCGAACCGCTGGGCGTCGCCGTCCTCGCCATGGTCTGCCTGGGCGGCTTCCAGCTCACCGGGCGCGGTGTGCCGCGCACCACCACGCCCGAGCAGCGCGCCGCATCCGCCGCCCGGCTCGGCAGCAGGCTGTTCGTCCCGGCGCTCACCATCCCGCTGGTCGCCGTCGTCTGCGCCTCGGCCGTCAAGCACTGGCACATCGGGGGCGAACCGGTCCTGGAGGCCGGCAGTGAGACCATCCTCGGCCTCGGCTTCGGCGCGATCGTCGGGCTGCTGGTCGGCATGGTCGTGGTGCGCGAGCGGCGGCCCGCCGTGCCCCTGCACGCCGGGCGGAGCCTGCTGGAGTCCATGGGCTGGGCGCTGCTGCTGCCCCAACTGCTCGCCGTGCTCGGCTCCATCTTCCAGGAGGCAGGGGTCGGCACCCAGGTCGGCAAGATCACCGAACAGGTGCTGCCGGAGGGCCAGAAGTACGTGGCCGTGGCCGTCTACTGCGTGGGAATGGCCCTGTTCACCGTCATCATGGGCAACGCCTTCGCCGCCTTCCCGGTGATGACCGCCGCCATCGGCTGGCCCGTGCTCATCCAGCAGATGCACGGGGACGCGCCCGTCGTCCTCGCCGTCGGCATGCTGGCCGGATTCTGCGGCACGCTCGTGACACCCATGGCCGCCAACTTCAACCTGGTGCCCGCCGCCCTGCTGGAACTCAAGGACCAGTACGGGCCCATCAAGGCGCAGATCCCCACCGCCGGGGCGCTGTTGGTCTGCAACATCGCCATCATCTCGCTGTTCGCCTTCTGAAGGGGGCCGCCGCTGTGACCCGCGTGCTTCTCACCGGCTTCGAACCCTTCGCGGGCTCGGCCGTCAACCCGTCGTGGCAGGCCGTGTCCCTGGTGGCCGCCGATCCGCCGCCCGGCACCGAGGTCACGGCCGTACAACTCGCCTGCGTCTTCGGCACCGCCCTCGAGGAGCTGTCCGCCGCCGTGGCGGAGGCCGACCCCGACCTGGTGCTGTGCGTGGGCCAGGCGGGCGGCCGTCCCGGCGTCACCGTCGAGCGGGTGGCGATCAACGTGGACGACGCCCGGATACCCGACAACGCCGGACGGCAGCCCATCGACGAACCGGTGGTCGAGGGCGGCCCCGCCGCCTACTTCGCGTCCCTGCCCGTCAAGGCGTGTGTCGCGGCCGTCCGCGAGGCGGGGATTCCGGCCGCCGTCTCGCAGACTGCCGGAACGTTTGTGTGCAACCACGTCTTCTACGGTCTGGCCCATCTCATCGCCACCGAGCGGCCCGCCCTGCGCGGCGGCTTCGTCCACCTCCCGTACGCGCCCGAACAGGTCGTGGACGGCGCCGAACCCGCCCTGCCCGCCGCCATGGCCGCGGACGCGCTGCGGGCGATCATCGGGGCGGCCGTGAGCACCCGGACCGATCTGCGCGTCGCCGAGGGGGCAACGCATTGAACGCTTACGAACCGAACGCGGCCAACGAGCCGGACGAGACGAATGAGCCGGACGGGACCGGGAGCGAACTCGGCCGGTACGCGGCCCGGTTCGCCGCCCTCGCCACCGCCAACGTCACCCGGGCCTACCCCAACGCCCCCGCGCATCTGCTGCGCGGCCCCGAGGACCTGGTCGAGCCGCGCCGGCACCACCCCGCCTTCTACGGCTCCTACGACTGGCACTCCGCGGTCCATATGCACTGGCTGCTGGTCCGGCTGCTGCGCCGCTGCCCCGACCGCGTCCGCGCCGACGAGGTCACCGCCGTACTGGACGGGCACCTTACGGCCGGCGCCCTCGCCGCCGAGGCGGACTATCTGCGCGCCCATCCCTCGTTCGAGCGCCCTTACGGATGGGCCTGGCTGCTCGCGCTGACCGCCGAGTGCCGGAGCCTGCCGGGGCCCGCGGGCGAGCGCTGGGCCGAGGCCCTGGAACCGGCCGCCGACGCCGTCCGCGCACTGCTGGGCGGATGGCTGGAACGCGCCACTTACCCGGTGCGGCACGGCGTCCACACCAACAGCGCCTTCGCCCTCGGCCTGGTCCTGGACAGCGCGGCCGCCGCGGGCGCCAAGGGGATCGTCGAACCGGTCACCGAGGCCGTCCTCGACTGGTTCGCCGACGACCGCGACGCCCCCGTCCACTGGGAGCCCTCCGGGCAGGACTTCCTCTCACCCGCGCTCACCGAGGCCGAGGCGGTCTGCCGGGTACTGCCGGAGGAGGAGTTCGCGCGCTGGCTGGAACGCTTCCTCCCCGGCGTCGAATGGGGCGCGCCCGTCACCGTGCTCACCCCGCCCATCGTCTCCGACCCCGCCGACCCGCAGATCGGTCATCTGCTCGGCCTCGTCCTCAGCCGGGCCGCCGCGCTCCGCCGCCTGGCCGCCGCCCTGCCGCACGGCGATCCGCGGGCGGACGTGCTGCGGACGGCGGCCCGTGACCATCTGGCCGCGGGGCTCCCGGCCACCGTCTCCGGGGACTTCACCGGCGACCACTGGCTCGCCACCTTCGCGGCACTCGCCCTGGACGGACCACCGGCCGGTGAGCCGTAGACTGACGGACCGGTGAGGTGCGGGGGACGCGCCGGTGTACGCGCGTGCACGCGCGGGGGACCTGGTGTGTCATAGCGGGATCTCCGTGCCGTTTCGTACGTTGTCGGTGCGACCGCCTACTCTGTGCGACGTGACATCTCCACCCCCGGGGGCCGCCGCGCCCCAGCTCAACACCGCTGACGGGGCCGCCCGGCCGGCCCCGGGCCCGGCCGCGGACGAGGGCCTGGCCCGGCGGCTGCGCGCGCTCGCCTGCACCGCGCCGCTGCACGACCTGGACGCGCGCAAGGCCAACCTCGCGGGGGAGTACGGGGTGTACGCGATGGCGGAGGTCGCCCTCGCCGCCATCGACCTCGTCACGCTCCACATGGACTTCGACACCGGCGCCGACCACGAGCAGATAGTGGCCAGGCTGCTGCCCCGGGTGGCGGCCCAGACCCCCGGGCGCCCCGCCGCCGAGCACGACCGGGTCGCCCGCTGGGTGCTGGAGAACCTGATCAACGTCGGCAGTGTGGACCGCGGCTTCCGCGCCGTTTACGGCACCTTCGGGCCCGATGGGGTGTATGTCCGCAGGGACTACGACTTCAAGCTGATCGAGGAGGTGCCGGGGCCCGGCGGCAGCGTCTATCTGCGCACCACCGACGAGGCGGTCAACGTCCTGGTCGGCGCCCTCGACACGGACGTCACCAGCGCGCAGATCGCCGCCGAGGTCAAGCTGGAGGTCCTGATCAGCCGGGGCCGCCTCGCCGATGCCCAACTCGCCGCCGAGCAGGCCCGTTACCGCACCGTGCAGTACTCGGAGACGCTGCGCCGCACCCTCGACGCCACCCGGCGCAACGTCCGCGCCGTCGACTGGCTGAGCACCGTCCCCGAGCTGATCAGCGAGGCGCTCGACCACGTCGCCGACCGCTACCGCCACGAGAACGCGATCCTCACCAACATCCGCAAGGCACGCGACGAGGCCGAGGGCGCCGAGCACAAGCGGCGCGCCGCCGAGCTCGTCGACATCGTCAAGGACTGCATCCGGCGCCACACCCAGCTGCAGTCCCGGCTGCTGGAGGCCGGTCCGCTGTTCCGCGCCGAGCAGGACCGCCAAGCCTTCGCGCCCCCGGCCCCGCGCTCCGGATACGACCTGTACGGACAGCTGCTGGCACCCGTCCTCCCGCTGCCCCTCGAGCGCGCGGGCCGGGTCACCGACGCGTTCTTCGGCCGCGGCACGGGGCTGCGCACTCCGACCTCGGTGCGGATGAGCGACCTGGTCGAGATGCTGCTCACCCCGCCCGTGGAGCGGGAGCACCTCGGCGCGGAGATGCCCGAGCCGGACCTCATCGCCACCCCCGACGACAGCCGCTTCAGCGAGGAGCAGCTCGCGGTGGCCATGGAGCTGCTCGAACTGCCCGCGGACGCCCCGCGCCGGCTGTCCGGGCTGCTCGCCGACGCCCGTCGCCGCGACCCCGATCTGCCCTATCTGATCGCCCTCCTGGCAGTCCACGCCGCCAGCCCCCCGGTCGGCACCGCCTACCGCCAGGGCGAGCAGCGGCTGCTGTTCGCCGTGGACGACGGCACCGAACTGGACGACCCCGAATTCGGCGGCGCCGACCTGATAGTGGGCACCGCCCTGCTGGACGCGGTCGGTATGGCGGCCGACCGCGCGGAGGTGGCGTGATGACCGCGACCCATGAGTACGCCCCGCGCGAGGAGGTTCAGCCGTGACCGAGTACGACATCGACGAGATGCCACCGCCGGACGCGGCACCCGCCCCGGCGGCGGCCGGGCTGACGCCCGCCGACGCGGCCGACGCCGCGCGGCTGGTGGCCTTCGGGCTCCAGCCCAAGCTGCTGCCCGCGCGGGACGTCGAATACGCCGAGCTGCTGCGCCGGCACCGCGACGAACCGGCGTTCGCGCGCCTCACCGACGCCATCGCCGCCGGGCTCGGGCTCATCGTGCTGGAGGTGTCGACCCGCGCCGGTATGGCGGTGACCGCCGCCGAGGACTCCGTCTTCGCCGTCCGCATGGGCGACTACGCCCGCCGGGCCGCCACCGACTCCGCCGACCGCTTTCTGCACGGCCTCGCCCATCTCGCCGTCGCCGCCCTGGCGTTCCCCCGCCCCGAGGACCTCGCCGACGACGGCTATATCGGCCGCGTCACCGTCAACGGGGTCGACGCCTTCGTCCGCCAGGCGTGCCGGCGGCTGGAGGAGCGCGCCGAGGAGCAGGGGGAGAACACCGACCCCGCCACCGGTGCGCCAGGGCTGGAGTCCGCCTGGCGGGTCTACGCCCGGCGCAGCGCGACCGGCGCCACCAAGGACGCGCGCAGGCTCGCCGGTTCCACCACCGGCATCGTCGGCAAGGCCGTCGCCTTCCTGGTCGACTCCGGCTTCCTCCAGCGCACCGGCGACGAATCCGGCGGCACCTACCGCACGACCGCCCGCTATCAGCTCCAGGTGCGCGACATGGCGGCCTCCGCCGCCATGGCCGAGCTGCTGGAGCTCGGCGTCGTCCCCGTCAGCGACGGCGGCGCCACCCTGCTGCCCGC